>DAOVQI010000276.1 GCA_030628785.1 Bacteroidota bacterium | reverse complement strand
TGTAGACTAATTATTTATGAAATCTGAAAATTAAGGTTTTTTTTTAATCAATTTGCGAAGCTATGTTCTTTCTGTGTGCCATCTTTTGTTGCTTATTTTACATATTATGCGGAAATTAGCAGAATAGTAATATGTATCACTGTAACACAAAAACCATTTTACAGGAGGTGAATGATGAGAGATATTCGTATTGGTGCAGCACAATTTGAAAACCATAACGGGGACAAAGCGTATAATCTTGCTGTAATGAAGAGGCTGGTAAGCAAAGCAGTAGATCAAGGTGCAGAAGTGGTGAGCTTTCATGAAGGATGCATTTCTGCCTATACCTTTATTCGTAATCTTTCTAAACCACAATTACTTGAGCTGGCCGAATATGTTCCTAATAGCGCTAGTATAAGGGAACTGATTCATATGGCAAAGGAGTTCAATGTATTCATTCTTGCAGGCTTGGTTGAAAAGGATGAAAAGGATAACATCTATAACACATATGTCTGTGTTAATAATGATGGATTAGTGGCAAAACACAGGAAACTTCACGCTTTTATCAACAAGCACTTTACAAATGGAAACGAATATAGTGTCTTTGACATGGATGGTGTAAAGTGTGGTATTCTTACCTGCTATGATAATAATCTTGTTGAAAATGTCAGAATTACCACCCTTATGGGTGCGGAGGTAATCTTCATGCCTCATGTAACTTGCTGTTTACCATCCTCTATGCCGGGAAGAGGTTGGGTAGATAAAACACTTTGGGATAACAGGTACCGTGATCCTGTTCGGCTGCGTCAGGAATTCATGGGGCCAAAGGGACGGGGGTGGCTCATGAAATGGCTGCCGGCCCGTGCATACGAGAACGGGATTTACGCGGTATTCACCAACCCTATCGGCGTAGATGATGACCAAATCAGAAACGGGAATGCAATGATTATCGATCCTTATGGTGAAATTATTGCTGAATGTAACACATTAGGTGATGATGTTGTTGTTGGACTATGTACTCCTGAGAAGATAGCTGATTCCTCCGGGAAACGCTTTCTCCGGGCCAGGCGACCTGATCTTTATGGGAAATTAACCGAGAGAGGTGTGGAGGAACCGGTTATAGAAACCGGTTGGGGAATTGTCAAAAAAGGGTGATTTTTCTGTTTTAAAACAACATTTCCCTCCCTGCATTATTTATATCTTTGTTATACTCATCCAGACGTAACCATGATCAATCAGCAACTTTTAAAACCTTCAGGCATTGTAATTGTCGGCGGATCAGACGATGTACGAAAACCGGGAGGAAAGGTTCTGAAGAATCTCCTTGATGGTTTTTTCCCCGGAGATCTGTATGTGTTAAATCCAAAAATGGATGAGGTACAGGGTGTAAAGTCTTTCCGTGATCCGTCCGGTCTCCCGGATGTCGACCTGGCAATTCTTGCCATTGCTGCAAAATATTGTCCTGAAACGGTCAGGGTGCTGGCAAGGGAGAAAAATACAAGGGCTTTTATTATTCTTTCTGCTGGTTTTAGTGAAGAAAGTGAAGAAGGAGCAAAGCTGGAAAACCAAATTGTAGAAATAATAGACGAAGTTAATGGATGCTTGATTGGTCCGAATTGTATTGGATTTTTGAATGAACATTACCACGGAGTTTTTACAACTCCTGTTCCCAAACTGGAACCGGAAGGGTGTGATTTTATTTCAGGATCAGGAGCGACAGCTGTATTTATCATGGAATCGGGTATGCCCAAGGGGTTATCCTTTTCAAGTGTTTATTCGGTTGGCAACAGCGCTCAAATTGGGGTTGAGGATGTTTTAAAATACCTGGATGAAAGCTTTGATCCGGCGACCAGCTCCAGGGTCAAGCTTTTGTACATTGAAAGCGTAGAGAAACCGGATTTGCTCCTGAAGCATGCATCTTCCCTTATTCAAAAAGGATGTAAAATTGCTGCCATTAAAGCCGGCGGTTCAGAAGCCGGGAGCAGGGCAGCAACTTCACATACCGGTGCCCTTGCAAGTTCCGATATGGCTGTGGATGCCTTGTTCCGGAAGGCAGGAATTGTACGGTGTTTTAGCAGGGAGGAACTGACAACCGTTGCATCGGTTTTCAAACATAAAGAGCTTAAGGGGAAAAATGTTGCTATTATTACCCATGCTGGTGGCCCGGCGGTCATGCTTACTGATGTACTTTCGAATGGAGGTCTGGAGATTCCTGAGATCAGCGGACCAAAGGCAGACAGGCTTTTGGAAAAGTTATCTCCCGGCTCTTCCGTTTCCAATCCCATCGATTTCCTGGCAACAGGAACTGCTGAGCAATTAGGTGCGATTATCGATGCCTGTGAGCACGATTTTGATTTTATTGATGCCATGGTTGTTATTTTTGGCAGTCCGGGCTTGTTCCCGGTATTTGATGTATATGAACTGCTCGATAAAAAAATGCAAACCTGTAAGAAACCAATCTATCCGGTATTACCTTCTGTGATAAATGTGAAGGAAGAAATAGAAGCTTTTTTGGCAAAAGGAAGGATTAATTTCCCGGATGAAGTGGTTTTGGGAGAGGCGCTTGTGAAGGTATTTCACGCACCTGCCCCAGCCAAACCAGGGGATGAATTGAAAGATATTAATCATGAACAGATCAGGAACATTATAGAGGAATCACGTAATGGATATTTAGTACCTGAAAAGGTTCAACAATTGCTGGATGCTGCCGGTATATCCCAAACCCGGGAAGTGGTTGTTCATTCAAGAGAAGGTGCCGTGAAGGAAGCAGAAAATCTCAGATTTCCGGTCGTTATGAAAGTAGTAGGCCCTGTTCATAAATCGGATATTGGAGGCGTTGTCCTGGATATTAATACCCGAACGCAGGTTGAGGAAGAGTTTGAAAGGATGATACAAATAAATGAAGTGAAAGGAATTTTAATCCAGCCCATGCTTTCAGGTATCGAATTGTTTGCAGGTGCCAAACAGGAACCGAAATTTGGCCATTTGATCCTGTGCGGACTGGGTGGGATTTTTATTGAAGTATTAAAAGATGTAAAAGCATCTCTGGCACCTTTATCGATGGAAGAAGCCGGTTCGATGATTAAGGACCTTCGCGGATACGGTATTGTTAAGGGCGTTCGGGGGCAGGATGGAGTGAATGAGGAACAGTTTGCTGAAATTCTGGTCAGGATTTCCAATCTTGTGAAAATTGCACCGGAGATATATGAAATGGATATCAATCCTTTATTGGGCAACCGGGATCGTGTTGTTGCAGTCGATGCAAGAATCAGAATTGAAAAGTAAGGCCCTGTAAATAGTGTAATTTTGTAACTAATTGATGTGCCGGGAAGAAAAGAAACAGAACGTTACTAAAGTTATATGTTAAAAGTTATAAGTTATATGTTTACCCTATGAAATAATTTTGCATGCAAAATTATTTCATAGGGTAAATTGTTATGCCACATGCCCCGTAAAATATTGCTTCGCAATTTCACAGGGTTCACCCCGTGAAACCCTGCAAAGCAGGAGCAACGAAGTTGCTGTTTCACAGGGTAAACCATGAATGACTGTTTGCTTATGTAATATTAATAGATATTCCCACGAAAAGTGGCTTCATTTTGATACTTGTTTTAAAATGATTTAGTAGCTTATAACGTATAACATATAACATATAACATATAACAAATAATGCCTTTGGTATAACCAATAACACATAACAAAAAGAGACTCTTGAAAACTGAATAGTTATGTAATTTTTATCTTTGTAAAAAAACTTTTATTTTTCACATTATACATCGGAAAAACAATGAAGAAAATCGGTTTATTCTACGGTCCCATTGGAGGTTCTGTAGAGCAGGTTGCAACAAAAATAACCAAACAAATAGGTGAGGATAAGGTTGATATAAGACCCGTTAAGGAAGCTACGGCGAAAGATTTCGACGAATATGAGAACATAATACTGGGCATTTCAACCATCGGCAGTGAAACCTGGCAATCGGAAAGTCCGGCTAATGACTGGGATAAATTTCTTTTACAACTGGACCATGTTAATTACACTGGTAAAACATTTGCACTTTTCGGGTTGGGGGATCATATATCTTATCCTCTCCACTTCGTTGATGCTTTGGGAATCCTGGGAAAGATACTTATTCAAAATGAAGCAAAAATTATCGGCAGGGTTCCTGCCGAAAACTATGAATTTGAAGATTCTGAGGGAGTGATCGACGGAAAATTTATTGGCTTACCCATTGATGAGGATTTTGAGAATGAAAAAACAGATAGCAGAATAGAAGAATGGCTTGACCTTATTTTGCCTTTGTTTAATTAAAGGTTTTGTTGTAAGGGCAGTTTGTAATAATACTGCCCTTTTTTGTTTTCAAAAACATAATGTCCACTATATGAAAGACACACCAATTGATTATGTAACGGTTAAGAAGAAAATCCAGGAATGTGTGGTAACCAGTTTTGGTGAAAGTTCTATTCGGGAAATTGTTCGTCTGGTAAATTGCATCGAGAAAGCAACCGGTGAAAAGTTTATACGTATGGAGATGGGGGTTCCGGGCCTGCCACCTTCGAAGGTCGGAATAGAAGCAGAAATTGAGGCGCTCAAAAAAGGAGTTGCATCCAAATATGCGATGATCGAAGGAGTACTGGAATTAAAAAGGGAAATCGCAAGATTTGTTAAACTGTTTCTGGATATTGACGTAAACCCGGCGGGTTGTATTCCTACGGTTGGTTCCATGCAGGGTGGGATGGCAACCTTTATGGTAGCAAACAGGAATGATAAAAACAGGGAAGGAACCCTTTTTATTGACCCGGGATTTCCCGTTCAGAAACAACAGGTTAAGGTCCTGGGCCATGCTTACCGGTCATTTGA
>DAOVQI010000186.1 GCA_030628785.1 Bacteroidota bacterium | reverse complement strand
CATGATTAACAAGTCAACTGGTGGAAAAAGAAGTTAATCCTGCTTTTCAAAGCAATAGTTTGGAACTTTGGATTTTTTTAATCTCTACGGAATCGCCCATATGATAAGGGAAATTTTTGAACTTAGCCCCGACTGGGCGGGGCGATCTCATGATCCGCCATCCCGAAAGCTTTCGGGAGGCGGAGAGTAAATTCCGATACTATAAATTAAAAGTATATGTATACTTCACCAGGATAGTTCGGTCACTGATTGACGGAAGGGCAGGAACTTCACGGTCTAACCGGGTATTTCTTCCCTCATTGAATACAAGATACAGATCATTTCCTTCTCTTGGATTATAACGAAGCCGGAAGTTGGTAATAATAGCATCTACTTCACTGTTATACTGGATAAAAGTGCTGGCTGAAAGTTTGGTGCTGAACATGTACATAAGTTTGAAACGGCCGATATGGCTTGTATACTCCTGATGCCGGTCTTTGAAATCGAGACGGTTAAACTGGTACATTCCGCTCAGTTCAATACTTGATGAAATATTCCAGGTTGGTCTTAATGTGATTGAAAACCTTGTCCCATCGTAAAATTGTCCAACATCGAGCATTCCTATTGTATAGAAGCTTTTGGTCATAGGTGTTATAAACATTCCCCTGAAGTCCCAATAATAATAACGTCCCATAGGTATTTCCGCATCAGGTATTTCTACATCACTTGGAAATGTATACTCTTCCCTTACATCCTCGATATTATAATTAATTCTGAAGTTGCCGATACAGGAATTTTTTGTCTGAAATGACCATCCGGGGCCGATCGTGACAGATTCAAGTGAGACGTCTTCCACCCTGTTAAACTTCATTCCGCTGAGAAAGATCTTATGGCTGTATAATTTTGAATTTTCCCCGGGCAACCAGCCGTACTGGATATGACCTCGCCCCATGTAATAATTTTCCCTCATCTGGAAACCCATACCCGGATTGAAGTGTTCTCCCGACCATGAAAAGGAAAAATCATAACCCAAATCTACTTCCGACCTGCGCTCCCAATTCATCCGGATTCTGGATGGTTTTAAGGAAAGAGGATCATTCAGACTGTCTGTTTCAAAGCTCTGTGCCCATTTAACGTCGAGGTAATCATCTCCGAACAGCCGGAATATTCCATCCACGCCATAGGCGTAATTGTATTTACCATCCGTACCGATACGGGAAGTAAGCATGCTGCCCACATAGGAATTTTCATTGAAAACCTGGCGTCGTAGTCTCAATACGCCAAAATTTTCTGATGGCTGATTTTCAATTGGCGCTGTCTGCATATCCAGAAAACCGATATCCCATTTTCCTGCTCTTCCGACTATTCTTGCACCACCGTAGATCCTGACTGGTTTTCCATCGTAAATTCCAATCCTGCGACTGTAGAAAAGATTGCTGGGACCTCCAAAATTAAAACTGAAATTACTTGTCCTTTCCTGAAAAAACAATCTTTTTTCAGGAAAGAAAAGAGAAAATCTTGTCAGGTTAACTTGCTCGTCGTCAGCTTCAACCTGTGCAAAGTCCGTGTTCAACGTTATATCAAGGGTCAGATTACTGGTGAGACCATATTTCACGTCCAGACCACCCTCCAGAGTTGGTGTATTATCTTTTATGTAGGCAGTTTCTTCATCATTCAGCTCGTACACTTCTGATATTCCTGAGAGTGCATAGGGAGCAATATAAACCGGTTTTTCGGGTTTAAGGCTATTAAATACGATCTTTTGCGCCTGGGAGGGTTTCATCATGGCCCAGATACCATATTTTGGATGAATGGCAGGAAATATGATTGTTTCATTTTTGTGTGGAATCGAACGCCATACAATAAGCCCCATGGTCGTATTCCCGTCAATATCCTGGAATCGCAGGCTGGAAATAGGAATACGTATTTCGGCAAACCACCCCTCTTCATTAATAACTGTTTTCACATCCCAGAAAGTATTCCAGCTAATATTAAAAGGCATATGATTCATCCTGCCAACCGCGTCATTAAATATCATAAAATCCGATCGCAAACCTACGGGAGTTGTTGCAAATAAAAGGGCATTTTCATTATCGTCAAAAGTGTCGAGTATTATTCCAAAACCATCACTGTTCCCTCCAAAATCGTCTCTTTTTTTTGTGGCAGATTTGATTTTTGAAGGATCCATGTCATACAGCCTTCCGGAAACAAACAGGTATTGGTCGTTGTAACACAGCCGGATTTCCGTTTTCTCAGTGGGTTCCTGCCCATAATTTGGCTGGAACATAACCACAGGAAAAGGCTCTACCTTATTCCAAATATCTTCGAATGGCAAACCGTCAAAAACAATGTTATCTTCAATTTTTTTAATGACCAGTGGATCCTGTCCCAGGGAAGGATAAATAAAAGTGAAAAAAATCAGACAGACAAAAATAAATCGATATAGTATAGCGGATTTGAAATTCAAAACCTTGCAATTATTTTTACACTTGAAAATGCCAAGATAGATATTTTTTTTAATACACCTGTTTATGATTGAAGATATTTATATTTGATAAATGGCTTTGTTTATGCTGAAAACACCTAAGCCAAGATTAGATAACATTTTTTATTAATTTTGCTACAATGGAGAGATGCCGGAGCGGTCGAACGGGGCGGTCTCGAAAACCGTTGTCTGCCTATCGGCGGACCGGGGGTTCGAATCCCCCTCTCTCCGCAAAACCTAAATCAATCCCGGCGAAGTCGGGATTTTTTTAGTCTGAGAGGCCGTTGAAAACTTGTTTTCAAAAGGACTCGCAAGACTAAAAAAGTAACCCGCAGGGTTGATTTAGGTTTTGATTGACTTCCACCTGGGGATCATGAGCTTGCCCTGTGAAATGCTGCTTCGCAGCAGTGGTTCCACCACTATTTCACAGGGCGGGCGAGTAACTTAACGAAGTGATCTCATGAGCGAAGCGAATAAATTCCCCTTGCCTACTTGATACTGATCCGTTAGTGTTCATTAAATAAGGAGATTATAGAAATAATTAATTTAATTGTAATTTACTTATTGAGTATCTCACATTCAACTGCTTATTTACAGATATCACTGATTATTCAGTAACTGGTTTGAAGCTGAATTTGCATTAAATCAGTTACTTGAGGCAGGAAGGCAGGGATACATATTCTATAGAACTCTTTTCAAGTGTGCTAAAAAAATGTATGAATACCTTGTCAGGACCGGCATTAAATACCTAAATTATTTTCTTGATTTTATCGTTGTAGTATCTTTACTTTTATCAATTATATCAAGACTTTGATTTACATCTGTTTTTCCAGGAAAGGAGCAACTATGTACAGAATATTACTTGTTTCACTTTTTACAGGAATATCAATAATTGTAAATGGACAAGCCGAGGTTGATACCATAATTGATGGAGTTAAGTATTATAAAAAAAAAAGTTACACCGCAACACAAACTACACTAATACCAAAAATTGATGGCAGGTTAGACGACGAATGCTGGTCACAGGGAAATTGGACCGGAGGTTTCACACAATTTAATCCTGAAGAAAATGCCCCACCCTCACAACCCTCTGAACTAAAAGTATTATATGACTATAATAACATTTATGTCGCTTTTAAATGTCATGATGCAGAACCGGAAAAAATGCATACCAAATTTAATTCGCGTGATATTTATAGTGGTGATATGATTGGAATTGCTTTTGATAGTTATTTTGATAAAAAAACGGCATATGAATTTGTTCTGACAAGCGCAGGTCAAAAATTAGATATAAAACATATAGGAGATTATCTATGGGATTTAAACTGGAATGCTGTATGGGATGGAGCAACTTTACTGGAAGATTCGGGATGGACGGCAGAAATGACAATTCCCCTGAGCCAGTTAAGATATATAAATAAATCCGACCAGGTATGGGGATTGCATATTTGGAGATGGATAAGCCGGATCAGTGAAATAAGTAACTGGCAATTATTTCCCCGAAATTCACCCTCAATTGTTAATCAATTCGGGATATTGCATGGTATCAGAGATATTAAACCATCAAGGCAGGTTGAATTTTCGCCTTATGCATCATTAAAATATGTTCCTGAAAACAGCATAACAAGGATTCCTAATACACCATACAAGCCAATGGAATATGGCGGTGGCATAGATACCAAAATAGGAGTATCCAGCAATTTGATTTTGGATTTAACCATTAATCCGGATTTTGGCCAGGTAGAAGCCGATCCTTCAGAACTTAATCTGACCAGTTATGAAACTTTTTTCGACGAAAAAAGGCCCTTTTTTCTTGAAGGAAGGGACATATTTGATTTCAGCATAGCAAAATCGCAAATTTTTTATTCCAGAAGAATTGGTCAGGTCCCAAAATATTATCCTGGTATAGGTGAGGATGAATCGATAAACAGACCACACCAAACAACCATTCTCGGAGCGGCGAAATTAACAGGAAAAACCCGTAATGGTATTTCTGTTGGTATTATAGAAAGCCTGACAGCCAGAGAAATCGCATCGATAAGCAGTGAAGATACGAATTACAATAAAACCGTTAATCCATACACTAATTATTTTGTGGGAAGAATAAAAAAAGAATACAATGAGGCTACTACAATTATCGGCGGTATGTTTACCTCTGCAAACAAGTTTATCAGTGACAGTTATATTGAAGATCAACTCTATAGGAATTCCTACAGCGGAGGCCTGGATTTTATTCATTATATAAACAATAAGATATTTTACGTAGAAGGGAAAACCGTTTTTAGCAGTATAAATGGTACAGAAGATGCAATTTCAAGGCTTGAAAAACAAAATGTACACCGTTTTCAGCGGCCCGATGCCAACCATCTCAGTTTAGATACAAGCTTGAGATCATTAACGGGAACAGGTGGGGAGCTGAGACTTGGGAAACAGGGTGGAAAATGGAGAGGCAATGTTGCGACATCATGGTTTTCACCTAATCTGGAATTAAATGATATGGGTTATCTCAGACAGGCTGACATGATAAACGAAGGAATTTCTGTATCTTATGTAATCACTGAACCTAAAGGCATAATAAGGAATTATGCTTTTTCGTTGAATCAGAATGCTGCCTGGTCGTTTGGTAAGGAATTAATCGATTCAAGGACCAGTTTATCCTGTAGCACAAGCTTTAAGAACCTGTGGAGCTTTTATGGTGATGTCATACGAAAATTTACTGATTCAGATCCCAGAATTCTGCATGGAGGCCCTGCATTGACTACTAATCCATACTGGGCATTTAATGGTAAATTAGGTACAAGCCGCGCAAAAGATTTAAGCTTCACACTCAACTATGAGAAACGAATCAATGAAGAAGAATTATATGATTATCGGCGAATACTGGCAGGTGTCCTGTGGTTGCCTATTGACAGGATCAGGTTAAATGGAATCCTCAGTCATGACAATATCACTGAAAAACAGCAATATGTCATGAGTATTGTCCCCGGTACCGAGCCCGTTTATTTATTCGGGGACCTGGATCAGAAGATCCTCAATTTAACCTTACGGGCACTTGTATTCATAACACCTGAATTGTCCCTGGAATATTACGGGAGTCCGTACTTATCCATCGGTGATTATACAAACTTCAAAAAAGTCAGTGATTATCAATCAAGGGATTATTCAGAAAGATTTTATACATATCAGGCAGCGGATATCGAATTTAATGACCAGGAGAATAGTTACCATGTAAATGATCCTGACCAGGGTGAATTCAGCTATATAAATCCGGATTTTAATTATGCCCAGTTCCGTTCGAACCTGGTATTCCGGTGGGAATTTAAGTTAGGCTCAGTATTTTACTTTGTCTGGTCGCACGAGCAGACCCACGATGAGAAAATCAGCAGAATGCAGCAGGGTGAAAAATTTAATGAATTATTGGATTCTCCTTCGAGAGACGTGTTTATGATAAAATTCAATTATTGGTTTACTCTTTGATTAAAGGCATGCTGTAATAAAGGATTAAGATATCTGCGACAGAAATTTTAATAAGTTAAATGTTATACATTATACGTTATGTATAGGATTCAAGTTTTTTCTCCGCATCACTTCCTTACTTCATAATTCAATATTCGTTAATCGATATTCATTATTTTCTTCTTCTCCTCATCACCTCATCACATTCCTTCAACATCCTTCATTCAAAATTAAGTATTACGATTTTTTATGTAACTTACATTTATTTATTTACAACCTGTTTGCTGTTTTGCAAGAACGAAGGATAAAACACTTATAAGTTGTGCATAATATTAGCTCATGAAAATTAAAATTACAGTTTAATTGAGGTATTTCAAAACGGAAATCTGCAACAGGTTAGAGTGAATTTGCAAATAATACAAAAATGACAGGTTATGTTGAAGAATTTTGGCTTATAGTATGATTTTTTGCAATGAAGAGTATTCATTAGTAATTTTTGCAAAATCTTGTTTGACGAAATTGTCCCCTTTAGTAAATAATGCAAATTTTCTTGATACTTATATCCTTCCTGTAAATGTAGACAACCAATGGCTGAATACTGTTTGCAAATGGTAAAAAGGATAAGGCTGTCTTGTTATGATTGACAAGATAGTTTTCTATTGTATCCCGCAGGTTATAAGGTGTTCGGGTTGCTCTCTTTAATTTGCGT
>DAOVQI010000376.1 GCA_030628785.1 Bacteroidota bacterium | reverse complement strand
AGTGCAAAATCAAGCCAAACCTGGGTTTCGGTGTTTTCCATATCTGAATCAGAAATCTTGCTTACGAAATGGGCTTCATACAGACGTTTAGGATATCCTTCACCAAATTGTCGACTGCCGACTGTGGACTGCCCGCCCGAACGTACCGTTCGGTACGGGCGGGCCGACTATTAACTAATTATTACCTGTTAATAAAATCCTCCATTAAAACCTGCTGGAAAGCCTTTCCTAATTTAAGATCCATTTCAGAACGTACCCCCTCTTTCACAAGGTATTTCTTATAAACATTATCAAATACAAGCCTGAGCGAATCAGAAAGGAACCCAAAACCATTATTATAGGAATAATAGGCAAATGATTTGGAAGAAGTCCCTAACAAGTTCTTACTGAAGGGATAATCCGTATGAATACCCATTTGTCGGAGCAAAGTTGCAGGAATATCATGCTGGGATCCAAACTTAGCTATGACTGTATCTTTTTTAGTTAAAGCACCACCAAGCCATAACATGGGTATTTTAAATTTATTGAGACTATACACAGGGGAATTGCCTGGTAACCTATGCCCATGATCCGCAATAAGGATCATAAGTGTGTTATCCCACCATTCTTCCTTTTGTGCTTTACGGATAAAATCTCCAACACTCTTATCGGTATAATAACAGGAATTCAAGAACTGGCTTTCTTCATCCTCTCCCGTAATAACGGTTTCCATAGGTACTTCAAACGGTTCATGACTGCTTAATGTCATAAGAACACTGAAAAACGGAGTTTCAGCACCAAAGATATCCTGTGAAAACCTGTCCAGTAAAATATGATCGTGAACACCCCATTTGGAATTGTAAGTGGATGGGGCAAAATCGACCTTACTGATGATCTTGTCAAAACCCGAAGTGACCAGGTACGATCTCATGTTCGCAAAATCGATACTGCCACCGTAATAAAATGATGTTGTGTAACCCAAATTTTTTATTTCCCTGACAACATTTGGTAAACCTGCTGTTTTTTTTGGAAACTTAATGATGGAATACGTTGGTTGTGCAGGATACCCGCTCAGGATTCCAACCAGGCCCTTGTCCGTCCGGTCACCCGTTGCATAAAAATTTTTAAATAAAATTCCTTCCTGTGTCATTTGATTAAATTGAGGTGTAATCCCCTCCCTTCCTCCAAGAACTTCAATAATTTTCGAATTGAAACTTTCCAGTATCAGGATAATGACATTAGGCATCTCCTGTCTCAGAACCTGATTGGTTCGATCCTCGTGATCAAATAATCCGTCATAAAGGATCTCTGCTTCCCTTTTTTCCAGGTACCGGTACGGATTTTCCATGGGCTGGAAATTAACCAATGAATATCCAAGATTCCAGAACACGTTCAGCGCGGCATGATTCGGAAAAGCCTTTTCATGAAAATAGGCAGAACCTGTATTGATCGGTGCAATACCTAACCCACCTCTGATGGGTATGATTAAAAAGCCGGTTAAAAATAAAAATACAAAAAGCTGCAACCATTTTCCGGGTTTCAAATGGATAGTTTGGCGGGCTATGTATTTGAAGTAGATAAATATTGTTGTTGAAAAAATAAGGATTGCCAGAATAATCTGTCGAAAGATGATTAAAATACTCACCGAAGCAAAAGCTTCCTTAGGCTGGTCGATATATAATAAGGGTGTTGTATCGATCCTGAATCCCCAATGCCGGTATAACTCAAGATCAATTACCAGAACAAAGCTGGCAATCAGAACGATAAGTATCGTATAAACATTAATAAAGTAAGTAAACCATCTGCCTTTAAAGAAGGAACCAAGTGCTGTGATCATTACCGGGAGAAGAAGGACGTAGCCGGTTGCTGAGAGGTCAAGTTTAAACCCGTGTGAAAAGATCAGGAACCAATCTGTTAATGGATATTCAACTGACTGGTTATAAAAAAACAATAAAAAGAGGATCTTGCATATAATAAAAACGAGAAGCCAAAAAAGGGTGTACAAACCAAAAAAAATAGATCGCTGCTTCATCGAATTAAATAAGTTAAATAATTTAATGAAATTACATATTAGGATCAGTCTTGTCCAGGTAAGTTTACGTGTAGAACGACTCCCCTGCCGAAGGCATTCCTTTGGAAGAGTCGTTTTAAAAGATATTGGACAAACGGTTTAATAACACAAAAGGTATGATTTTGCTACCGGAATAAATGTTACTTGTAGTAACGAACTAATTCTTTTAACGAAAAATAAAAATATTGATTAATTTACTAATTCCTCTAATTTTTGTTTAAGCGGTTTCAAATCTCTTCCAATTGTTGCCCAAACGATCTCATTCCTTATTTGATAATACCCATGAACCAATACGTGCCTTAAACCAATAATATCTTTCCATTCAATATAGGTAGTCTTTTCTTTAAATTCCTTTGTTAAAAAAAATGCAGCTTCACCTATTATTTCTAGATTTTTAAGAACTGCAAAGCGAAGCATTTTATCTTTTTCAAATTCCTCAAAGGATTTCCCTTTTGTAAATTCAAATATATTCTCTATCGCTTCTATAATATGAAGTAACCGCTCTTTATCCTGCAGTTTCTCTCTCATAAATTAATATTTTATCATGCACAAAACTTTTAACTGCAAAATTTCTTAATTGACCTTCTTCAACTAAATCAACTTTTTTACCTGTTATTTCCTCTAATTGATTAATTATGTGTATGTAAGCAAATAATGTTATTTTATTTGGATTTAAAAATCTAACCATTAAATCAATATCGCTTTTTTTGTCTTCCTCTCCCCTTGAATACGAACCAAATAACCATGCCTTTTCAATGGGTTGGCTGACTAAATATGCTCTTATTTTTTTCAATGTTTCTTGGTTCATAATTAATTCTTGTTTAACAAAAATAACCTTTTTTTGCTTCCTTGCACAAAACAATTTATGTTTTAGCGTATAAGATTAGTCAGGGTTTGACTTATAGTCAAACTCTGACCAGTTTACATTCTGCTCGAAAGATACAAAAAAGTCGTTTTGCTGCCCTGATTTTACGATAAACCATGGATTCAGGAGGTTTTCTTTATTGTACTCCAAAGGAATATCCTTACTATAAACTGTAACACTGCATCCGGCAAACTTTGCAATAGCATGACCGGCTGCCGTATCCCATTCCATCGTAGGCCCAAGCCTGGGATAAAGATATGCCAATCCTTCAGCCACCATACACAATTTAAGTGAGCTCCCTATTGAGACAAACTCAACCCTTTCGTACTTCTTCTTCATATCTTCAATTAAGGCCTCTGTTTCAGCATTTATGTGAGACCTGCTGCAAACAATTCTAAAATTCT
>DAOVQI010000292.1 GCA_030628785.1 Bacteroidota bacterium | reverse complement strand
GAGTAAATTCCGATACATATAAATTATGTGACGAGAAATATTGGAACCATTCTGTGAGCAAAGCGAACAGAATGTCTTACGAGCAGGTTTGAGCGAACGTTTGGCGAAGCCAAACCTCACGAGCAGGTTTGAGCGAAGGATAGTGGGAGTGAGTAACTAACGTTTGGCTCGAACGAAGTAAGAGCCAATCTTCATGAGCTGGTTCCAGAGCCTGGATTGTGGGAGCGAGTAATGTTGGAATTTTGCGCCGTAAGCATTTCAGGTATTTTTAATTTTAGGCATTTTTTAATTCTTGGCACTTTAGGCATTTCTTTTTAGTATAATTACATTATTAAATATCTGAATTGATGAAAACAATATTTTTTAAAGAATTAAAAGGTAAGATGTGTGTTCTTACCGGAGGTGGAGGCACCATTGGGTCTTCACTGGGTTTAGCATTAGGGTCCGCCGGCATCAAAACGGCGATATTGGATGTGGTGGAAGATTTAGCTATTGAAACAGCAAAAAATATTTATAAAAAGACCGGAACGGAGTCATTGGGTATAATGGCCGATGTTTTAAACAAAGATTCTCTTCTGAAAACTAAAGAGAGGATAAATAATGAATTGGGCACGATTGATTATTTGATCAATGCAGCCGGAGGTAACTCACCAAAGGCTACTACACAGTTAGAAATTCTTGATAAGGTAACTTCTGAAAATTTAGAAAAATCTTTTTATGGTCTTGACATAGATGGTTTCAGGCAGGTATTTGATCTGAATTTTATGGGAACTCTCCTTCCAACCATGGTTTTTACCCGGGATATGGTTGAAAAGGGAAATGGAGCAGTGGTAAACTTTTCTTCGATGAGTTCATACAAACCCCTGACGAAAGTTGCTGCCTATTCAGCAGCCAAATCGGCTATTAATAACTTTACTGAATGGCTTGCTGTACATCTTGCCAAACAAAATATACGAGTGAATGCAGTTGCCCCCGGCTTCTTCGTGGGAAAACAAAACCGTTTCCTGCTATTCGATGAAAAAACCGGGGAACTGACCCCCAGGGGAAAGAAAATTTTAGATAATACACCCATGGGACGATTTGGGGAATATGAAGAAATACACGGCACTATTCTTTATCTTCTCTCCGATCTCGCAAAGTTTATTACCGGAGTGGTTATTCCGGTCGATGGGGGATTTAATGCCTACAGCGGAGTTTAGGGAAGGATGAACGTTTGGCGAAGCCAAACCTCACGAGCGGGATTGTGATTGTGGCCTGTGGGAGCGAGTAACTAACGACGAACGATGAAGGAGGAATGATGAAAAGAGAGACTGAGTGACTGTGTGGGAGAGACCTGCCAGTGTCTGAAGTACCTGGCAGAGTCTGTGAAGAAATGGAGACTTAGGTTAAGGTTAAGATTAAGGAGGAAGATGCAAGGGGCATGGAGCATGGGGCATAGGGAAAGATGAAGGACGAAAGATGAATGATGAAAGAGGTTAAGGATTGCTGGGGTGACTGGGAGAGACCTGCCAGAGTTTGGAAAACCTGGCAGGGTCTGTGAAGGAATGGAGGCTGAGGTTAAGGTTAAGGGCTAAGGAGTAAAAAGGGGTAAGTAGGACGAAGCTCCCTGCCCGAATGACTTCGGTCGAGCGGGCGGTTCGTCACTAACGAATGACGAAGTGATTATGAATTTCGGATTTCGATTTTCTGATTTCGGATTAGCTGGAAGCAGGAAAAGCAGGCAGAAATAAGTCGCCAGTCCTCAGTCTCCCCGCCCGTACCGAACGGTACGTTCGGGCGGGCAGTCGCCATAGAAAGCCGGACGCATAGTGCAAAGTGCAACGCGGATAGCAAAGAGCACAGAATAAATAATACTACATGTAACAACTTAAATAAATGAAAAATGTAATAATAGCCCAGTCCGGTGGTCCCTCTCCTGTGATTAACAATTCATTAAGGGGAATTGTTGAGACTTGTAAAAAATTCCCGTCTGTGTTTCATAAAATATATGGTGGATGGCATGGTATCGAAGGTATCTTAAAAGAAGAATTGATTGATCTGTCAGCACAGGATAAGGAAGAGATTGCCTTACTAAGAACCACTCCGGCAGCCGGAAGTATCGGAACCTGCCGGTACAAGCTAAAAGACCACCAGCAAAAAGATTTTGAACGGGTTATTGAAGTATTTAAAGCACATCATATTGGTTATTTCTTTTATATTGGGGGGAACGATTCACAACATACCGCATACAAGATAAGTGAGCTGGCAAGGGAAAAGGGATTGGAATTAATTGCAACCGGGGTTCCCAAAACCATCGATAACGATGTGGGAGACAGCGAATTTAAGTTAATCGATCACACTCCGGGTTATGGAAGTGTTGCACGCTACTGGGCCCATATCATTCAAAATGCAAATGAAGAAAACATGGGTTCTGCTCCGGCTGATCCCGTACTGGTAATCCAGGCAATGGGCAGAAAAATTGGATTTATACCTGCTGCCACCCGGCTGGCTGACCCTGACAGAAAATTCCCTCTGCAGATCTATTTAGCTGAATCGAAACTTACGCTGGAACAACTTTACGAAAATGTAAATAAACAGTTAAAAAAAGACGGAAGATGCATTGTTGTCATCAGTGAAGGATTTGATGCAGGTGACATTGGAGAAAAAAAAGATGCTTTTGGCCATACCTCTTTTGGATCAACCAGGGTAGCCGTCTATCAAAAGGTCGTAAATTACTTAAATGAAAAAGGCATTAATGCCATGGGATCTGCCAGGGGACAGGTGATGGGAACCGACCAACGTGATACAATGATTTACGCCTCCGTAGTCGACCTGGACGAAGCATACAAGGTTGGTCAGAAAGCCGTTGAAATAGCCATGAATGACGGGAATGGCTGGATGGCAACCATCTTGCGCGAGCCAGGATTTATCTATAATGTGAAATATGACAAAGTCCCTCTGGAAAAAGTGGCTCTTTCGGAAAGAACTTTCCCCGAAAAGTGGATCACAAAAAACAGAATTGATGTAAACGATGAATTTCTTGATTATGCAAAGCCATTAATTGGGGAAGACTGGCCATCGGTTCCAATGATTAACGGCAGACAACGGTTTGCACAACTGAAAATGGTTTTTGCTGAGAAAAAATTAGCTCCTTATATGCCTGAAGCGTACACTAAAAGAAATAAAAAAGGAAAAGGTCAAGAAATGTAATTACCCCAAGTTGCTACTTACTTACAAATAGGTTAAATGGAACGCGGATGGCACTGATATTGCAGATAATCACGGACAAAAGGATAAAACATCAGTGTAAATCCGTTAAATCCGTGTCATCCGTGTTCTATTCAATAATAAATAGCAACTTGAGTTAATTAGATAAAATCAGTGTTAAATTCGAATTTCGAAATCCAAAATTCGAAATTTTTAAAATTGTGAACCTTTAAAATAATCCTGTAATATGAATCCTCAACAGAAACTCATAGAATTACAGCCAACCAGGGAATTCTTTATCGGCATTGATTCCGATGGCTGTGTTTTTGATTCCATGGAACCCAAACAAAAAGAATTTTTTTGTCCTAATGTCATCCGCTTTTTCGGGCTTCTTCCTGTATCAAAAATAGCACGGGAGACCTGGGAATTCGTTAATCTGTATTCCCAGAATCGTGGTGTAAATCGTTTTCTGGCACTGATTGAATGTTTCAAATTATTACAGGAACGTCCGGAAATAAAAGAAAGGAACATATCAATACCTGATATTGCTTCCCTGATTGAGTGGACAGAAAAAGAAACAAAGCTGGGAAACCCGACACTTGAAAGCTATGCTTCCACAGTCAATAATCTACAGATTGATCTCGTCCTGAAATGGTCGAAAACAGTAAATAAAGAAATTGGTGAATGGATTAAGGGACTGGTTCCTTTTCCCAACTTTAAAGAATCCCTCGAAAAATTAGTACGGAAAGCAGATGCTATCGTGGTTTCCCAAACACCCGTAGAAGCCCTGCGCAGGGAATGGGAAGAAAATGATATCGCAAAGTATGTTCGTGCTATTGCCGGTCAGGAATACGGAACAAAAGCCGAACATCTCGCATTGGCTGCAAAAAACAAATATCCTGACAATAAGATACTTATGATAGGTGATGCGCCGGGAGACCTAAAAGCTGCAAAAACCAACGGGGTTTTATTTTTTCCTGTTAATCCAGGATATGAGGAAAAATCCTGGGATCGTTTTTCGAAGGAAGCATTAAATAAGTTCTTTACAGGAACATATGAAGGGGAATATGAAAATTCACTGATTGAGGAATTTCAGTCGTTTCTGCCTATACAACCGCCGTGGAAATAGGGTCAATCGGTTGTGATCGTGAACTGAAACCTGGAACCTAAAACTCCCAACTTGTAACCCGAAACAATGGCAGAAGCATGGAAAGTGAAAAGAAAAATATTAAAAGCGAGAAAAAATTGTGCGGCGGAATAACCTGCCAGCGTCTGATAGACCTGGCAGTGTTTGGCGGTGGATGTGGTAATTGTTTGACTAAGAAAATCAACCACCTCCCCCTCCCTTCGGTCGGGTACTCCTCCTTTCCAAGGAGGAGAATTTTGGGTTTGTT
>DAOVQI010000155.1 GCA_030628785.1 Bacteroidota bacterium | reverse complement strand
TGGAATATCTGTTCCGGATCCTACGGTAACCGAGTATATTTGGAATTTTGATGCTGCACTTGATGTAACAAAAAATCCTCCCACCGACCAGAGTTCTATTACTGTAGACTTTTCTGCATCCTCGACAAGTGGAAATGTTAGGGTTACTGCCAGTAATGGTTGCGGAGATAATGGTCAATCTGCTCCATATGCGATTACTGTTTTTGAACAGCCAGTAGCAAATGCAGGAAGCGGGGGAGATGAATGTGACCTTGACTTTGTATTGAGTGCTACGCCAAGTGTAGGCACCGGAACATGGACAAAAACAACTGGTTCAGGCAATGCAGTATTTGCACCGAATGCCAATACACCGAATGCAACAGTGACAGTTGATGCATATGACACCTATCAATTTACCTGGACAGAAGTGAACGGTACCTGTTCGGATGATTCCACCATAACGGTTAATTTCTATGAGCAGCCTGTAGCCAATGCAGGCCCTGGTGGAGATGAATGTGATCTGGATTTTGCCTTTCATGCCATTCCCAGTGCGAGTACGGGTGCGAGCACCTGGTCAAAGACATCCGGGCCGGGCACGGCAACATTCACTCCCGGAACAGGATCACCAAATGCGGTAGTGACGGTTGATGCTTACGGCACCTATGAGTTTGCGTGGACAGAAATAAATGGCACCTGTTCGGATGATTCCACGATAACGGTTAATTTCTACGAACAACCTGCGGCAAATGCAGGTCCCGGGGGAGATGAATGTGATTTGGATTATGCCCTGCAGGCTACCCCGAGTGCAGGAACAGGCACGTGGACAAAAACATTGGGTCCTGGAACAGCCAGCTTTACCCCGGATGCGGGTACTCCGAATGCCCTGGTGACGGTTGATGCCTATGGCAGCTATGAGTTTACCTGGACGGAGGTTAACGGTACCTGTTCTGCTGACTCTACAATCATTGTTCATTTTTATGAGCCCCCAATAGCAGATGCAGGTCAGGATATTTCATTATGTTCTGGTGAAGAATCAAAATTAAACGCAAGCGGTGGAGTAACTTATTCCTGGAGTCCTGAAACCGGTTTAAGTAATTCCAACATTGCAAATCCCATAGTAAATCCGACAACTACAACCCTTTACACATTAACAATTACGGATTTAAATGGTTGTAGTGGTCAAGATACTGTAAAAGTAACAGTAAATCCTTTACCCGAAGCAGAAGCCGGGGAAGACATAACAATATACTATGGATCAGACACCGTCCTGAATGCCAGTGGGGGAATTTTTTATTCCTGGGATCCTGCAACAGGATTAAGTGATCCAGGCATTTCAAATCCAATTGCAAGTCCTATTGCCACAACAACCTATTTTGTAACAGTAACAGACAGTAAAGGTTGCCAGAATACTGATAGCATTAAAATAACGGTACTTCCAGGTGATTTTGCTAATGCGGGTTCGGATGATTCGATTTGTCCTGGGGAAAGCGTAAATCTAAATGCCAGTGGTGGGATAAGCTATAGCTGGTCGCCCACCGATGGACTAAATGATCCAAGTATCTCAAATCCAATTGCCAGTCCAACAATTACAACAACATATACAGTGGCCGTTACTGATATTAACGGTGTTCAGGATACAGATGAAGTAACCATTACAGTAAATCCATTGCCTGTTATTAATGCTGGTGAGAATCTAAATATCTGTGAAGGAGAAAGTGTTCAGCTTCAGGCTTCCGGTGAAGGTATATTTAAATGGGACCATTCAAATATACTTAGCAATTCTAATATACCAAATCCTGTCGCTTCACCAAATGTAACAATCACATTTACAGTAACACTCACTGATCAAAATGGTTGCGAAAATTTTGATGAATTAACAGTGGTTGTTCATAAACAACCTACAGCCAATGCCGGGCCTGATCAGGAGCTGGATTATGTTTTTGAAACCACGATGGAGGCAGAACTCAACTCATCTGAATCGGGTGAATGGTCAGTGGTTTCAGGATCAGGTGAATTTAGCGATAAAAATTCCCCGGTTTGCATGGTAACCGGTTTATCTTTGGGAGATAATATTTTTACCTGGAAAGTAACAAATGGGGTTTGTCCCGAAGCTGCTGATGAAGTTAAAATAACTGTTAATGATCTTTTAGTACCATCAGTTATTACTCCCAATGGAGATAATAAAAATGATTATTTTGTGGTTCGTGGCATTGGGAATTTTGATTCGAGTGAACTGATTGTTTTTAACCGTTGGGGAGCCGAGGTTTATAAAACAGAAAACTATGAAAATGATTGGGATGGACGGGATCATAATGGAAATGAGCTTCCGGATGATACGTATTTCTTTATTTTAAATATAAAGAATGTACGAGTTATTAAGGGATACGTAGTAATTAAAAGATAAAATGAGGCGAAGCCTTCTTTGCATATTAAGTATCATTCTGCCGTACCTGGTCTGTGGACAACTACATCCGTTATCTAATCAGTATATATTTAATGCTTTGGCTATAAATCCTGCTTATTCAGGAAGCAGAGAAACATTAAGTACCAGCATTTTATATAGAAACCAATGGGTTGGATTTGAGGGTTCTCCTGAAACAATGACTTTCAGCCTTCATGCCCCTTTAAGAAATGACAGAATTGGAATAGGATTGTTACTAATCAATGATAAAATAGGAGTTACAAATGAAACTGGTTTTATTGGAAATTATGCATTCAGGATTAATTTGAGAAATGGTAAATTAGCATTTGGATTGGGTGCAGGTATAATATTAATCAACAACACATGGGCAGACCTGATAGCCGTAGATAGGGATGATGAACTGCTTATGGATAATTCTCCAACATTTGTTTTACCGGATTTTAGTATAGGTACTTATTATAACACCAATCAATATTTTATTGGGTTCTCAATACCCTTATTTTTGAATCACCGCTTTAATCCAATGACGAATAAATTTAATTTACATAATGACTTTTCAGAATATAATTACATAATCAATGGAGGATACATATTTGAAATAAACCCTGACGTTAAAATTTTGCCTTCTCTGCTATTAAGATATAATCCGGGAAATTCACCTCAGGTAGATATTAACCCACATGTTATCTTTAAGGACAAATTATGGATAGGTGCTTCCTATCGCAGTAAGAACACCCTTATTGGAATATTCCAATATCAGATAAATAATCAATTCAGAGTAGCTTACTCTTATGATTTTGATTTGGGTAAACTCGGGAGATACAATAATGGTTCACATGAAATAATGCTTAGATATGAATTTAGTTATACGATTGATGTTTTTAGTCCACGATACTTTTAAAATTTAGAAAAATGAAACCTTCATGCAAAACATTTATTCTATTCCTGTTAGTTACTTGCCTAATAAATCATTCTTCCTGGGGACAGACCGAAAGTTATTCAGTTCGTTTAGCGCCTTTCAGTTCGAATAAATACGATGAATTTTCACCTGTTTATTACAAGAATGGGATTGTTTTCTGTTCTAGCTGGAAAAACGATGTTTTTATAACCTATTCAACCCCTGAAAAGAAAGAGTTATTAAATATGTATTATGTGAAATTGGTTAACGATAGTATTAATTTGGAAAGCTTAGGGATTCTTTCTAAAGAGCTAATGACCAATTTTAATGATGGACCTGCAACTTTTAATACAGACGGAAATGTAATTTATTATTCCAGGAATAATGATGTTGATTATAAAATCAGAGATGTTTTTGATCCCAAAAATAAACTTGGAATTTATTCTGCCGAATTGACGAATGGAATATGGACTAACATTAAACCATTTAAGTACAATAATCTCAATTATTCCATTACAACTCCGAGTTTAGCACCGGACGGTAAAAGGCTGTACTTTGCTTCTGATATGCCAGGTGGCTTTGGCGGAGCTGATCTTTATTATTGCGAATGGAATAATAACGACTGGGATGAACCTGTAAACCTCGGGTCGAAAGTAAATACAACAGGAAATGAAGCTTATCCGTTTGCGAGCAAATCCGGGGAATTGTATTTCTCTTCTGACGGGCATAAAGGTTTAGGGAAAAAGGATATATTTTTTTCCAAGGAAGTTGAAGGCGAGTGGATAACTCCCATTCATTTAGATCCTCCAATAAATTCAAAAGAGGATGATTTTGGACTGGTCACTGATTTAAATCTCGAAGGAGGTTATTTTTCATCCCACAGAAAAAAAACAGATGACATTTTTAGTTTCAAAACAGAAATTCATCAATTCACTAATTGTGATAGTCTACAAGAAAATCATTATTGTTTTTTATTCTATGATGAAGGTTTTCCTGATGTTGTTGATACCTTACCTTTAAGATACGAATGGGATTTTGGAGATGGGGGAAAAGTAGTTGGCCTGGAAGCCGAACATTGCTTTCCCGGACCAGGGAAATATTCCGTCCAATTAAATATTATTGATAACATTACGGGAAATACTTTTTTCACACAATCGTCCTATGAATTTGAACTGGAAGATATTGAACAACCGTTTATCAATTCAACAGATGCCAGCATTGTGGGTAATAAAATAGAATTTGATGGATTGAAAACCAATTTGCCGGATTTCGAAATTGCAGATTATATATGGAATTTCGGGGATGGATACAAGGCTAAAGGATCTGTAGTTGGTCATACCTACCAGAATAAAGGTGAGTATATCGTTCAACTTGGGTTGTTGGGGAAAAAAGACAGTCTGGGTGTAATTCCAAAAACCTGTGTATATAAAAAGATAAATATCCTGGAGGACTACCAGGCGATGGCAATGCATACGGCCAAGGCAAAAGGAGAACTAGCAGCGTTACTGGAAATTGAACAATCAGATCAATCTGTAGTTGATAATCTGTATTCTTACGGGTATGCCCTCCAGCAAAATGCTGTTTTTCGTGTGGAAATTCTTAACTCAGATACTCAACTATCAATTGATACAAGTTTATTTGATCCCCTTAGAGGAGAATATGACATCAAGGAAGTCTATTTGAAAGGTGAGAACTTATATAGTTATACCTTTGGTGAAGAAAAGGGCGTTCTGGAGACATATTCAATTTATAATGAAATGATTGCTCTTGGTTATAATAATGCACGGGTAAGAAGTTATATCCTTGCAGATATGGCAGAAGATGAGTTAATTGAACTGACCAGGGCTTTTGGAGAGTTTGCTGATGCACTCTTCGAATTTGATAAACACAGAATTACATCGGCTTCCTATCCGATCCTAAATCGACTGGTAGAAATTATGAATAAATATCCATTCATTAAACTTGAAATTGCAGCACATACAGATAATATGGGATCTTTTGAATACAATATGAATCTTTCCCGGAGACGGGTACAATCAATTGTGGATTATTTGGTTGGAAAAGGAATTAGTGACCACAGAATAATCGGGAAAGGTTATGGAGAATCCAGACCGATTGCTACTAATAATACAGAAGAGGGTAGGGAAATGAATAGAAGGGTGGAATTCATAGTTATCAATAAATGATTAACTTTATCTGAAAGTGGTAAAGTATTCTTTTGATAAGAAAAATATTCTTATTTTCGAATAACACATTAAATTTTATGGAGAATAGATACAAAATATACTGGATTACAATATTATTTATATTAACTATATCCAATCTATACTCCCAGTCTGCACCGGCAGTTGAGGAAAATATTCCTTACCTGGTAACTTTTGGCGCCAATGCTGATAAATCGTGGGGAGATGATGATTTTTGTCAGATATTTTTCTTCCGCGTTCCCATGAACCAAACAGAGCCCATATATGTTCGTGTTTTTGATCCTGATACAGGAGGCGAATTGGATGAAGGGAAAGGAGAATTTGATACACAGGTTAGTTTTTCAGTTTACGGGGGAGAAGGATGTTGGTCGAATGAAGATGCCCAGGGGGTTGATCCGATAGGGAATTATAAAAGTGGTAATTTGCTAGCTTCCAGAGCTTTCAAAACAAGTAATAAATATGATAACAGGTGGTATACATTCGGTCCTTTTAATCCTTTTGAGGGAGAGTATGTTGAAAAATTTGACGGACGGATTTTTAAAATTATCGCCGAAGGATTATCCGGAGATGACGGAAATTTATACAAATATTTCTTAACTACCAGCCCGAAAGAAAATAAAGAGGTTGAAGGAGGTAATATTTTCACGTACGAATATACATTCCGGTTATCAAATAATCAAAACAATGTGTCCCAGATATATCCATACATTGATGACAGGACTATCTCAATCGAAATCTCAAATTACGATTGGGATGATGATGGATTTATACGAATTGTATCGGTTGCCAAGAATGGAGTATTATGTGAAACTTCAGGAGAAAGTAATTGGGTGGTAAGGGAATTCCTAATAATCGAAGAAGAAAAAAATACATCGATTGAAATCCAGTTTATTAAAAATAGGGCAAGACTGGTAAAAAATAATAATGTAGTAGTAACCGTACAAAATCAATATGGTGACCTTTTACCATTTTTCGTGGTTCCTATTGGTGGTATACCGGTTTATAACCCGAAGATACGGATGAAAGTGATTGATAAAAGATAATGCCTTTGAAGCTAATAAGACTACATATTAATAATTACATCTACTTTAAAGGAGTTGTTATTGCCATCTTATTATGGTTTTCTGCACCTGCCTACCCGCAGGTCTATAAGGTTATCGAATTCGGTGTAGAACAAGGAATTCCTCAACCATATATCTATACCATAAGTCAGGATAACAATGGCTATTTATGGATTGGAACAGGGAATGGATTATCCCGATTTGATGGTTCAAACTTTGAAACCTTTACTACCAATGATTCTCTGGCAGATGATTTTATTACCTGTAGTTATAAAAGTGATGCCGGTGTTTGGTTTGGTCATATGAATGGGGGTATTACCTTTTATGATGGGAAAAGATTTAAAAAAATCATCCCAGCTTCTGAGGGGAAAAGCTTGATAACAGATATCGTTGAAGATACAGAGGGTCATATCTGGTTTAGTACACAGACGCACGGTTTAGTGGTAATAAAGGATCAATTTGAAATTGAACCCTTTAACATGATTCGGGATCAAATGTCCATTTTTTCCTTTAATTTTCTTAATCCCAGTGAGATTATTATTGGTTCAGTAAACGGCTTGATCCATTGTTCTTTGGACAAGAGAACAGGTAATATCCAAATTATCCAAACCATTAAGGGTATTCCGGAATCCAGGATACAGGATATTACCAAAACAAGAGATAATACTGGTTTTTACATAGCCACCCAGGATGAAGGTGTTTTTCGGTTAAACAGGGAAGGGGAGGATTTTGTCGTTGTGCAGATTGGATTGAGTCTTGATATTGAAATTGAGGGTGCGCAAGGAGTATACGAAGATAGCAGATCAAATTTATGGATCAGCACATTTGGTAACGGGCTGTACAAATTAATTTATTCACCTTCAGAGGGATTTA
>DAOVQI010000122.1 GCA_030628785.1 Bacteroidota bacterium | reverse complement strand
TATATTCATCTTTACCCGGATGGAAAGGTGAAAATTTTTTATATCGATTTGAGGGTCGCCGGCAGGAATGAAGATTTCCTGAACCGGGTTGAGAATACATCTCAAATTGAACTGATCAAGGGCAAGGTGGCAAAAGTTTCTAAAGACCGGAACAGAGGGCAACTCATCGTGGAAGCGGAAGATATTCTTTCCGGAACAAAGATTACTGCATCCGCTGATTTAGTAATTCTGGCAACCGGAATAGTCCCGAATGAAATTCCGGTTGAAGGAATAACCCTTAACGAAGATGGATTTATTGATCCAGACCAGTTGCCCAAAGGCATATATGCAGCCGCCTGTTCGAAAAAGCCTCTTGATGTTTCTGCATCCTTAAAAGATGCAACGGGAACCGCACTTAAAGCTATTCAATCAGCTATGACTAAGTAAAGTATGTATTCTATGATAGTTTGAAGATTATAATAATTAATTAATAAATAGCATAACTTTAATTGCTTGAGAAAGAACACCATCGGTGTTCGATTATTTCCCAAAGGCATCCCTTTGGGAGTAGAATAAAACCAATTATATAGAACACGGATGACACAGATAACACGGATATACACAGATAGAAAATGAAGTTTGATGCATAAATATTTTAAATCCGTGTCATCCGTGTCATCCGTGTTCTATTCTTATTTATATTGCGGAATAATCCAAGACCGATGGTCTTGTCTTTGGATAGCAACTTAAATGTTGAGAGAACTAATATTTACCTATGCATTATCCGGGTGAATCATAATTTATTAATGCAATCAAATTTTAAATGAGTACGGGACCCAAGAAATTAGGCGTTTACATTTGTACAGGCTGTGGAATTGGTGAGAGTCTGGAAACAAAGAAACTGCTGGATGTTGCTGCCCATGAATACCATGCGGATGTGCATATCTCCCATCCTTTCCTGTGTTCTGCGGAGGGGTTGGATCTGATCCGAAGCGATATTCAAAACAAAGGGCTTGATGGTATTATTATCGCTGCCTGCTCTCCCCGTGCTAAAACGTATGAGTTTTCTTTAAATTCCGGCATACATACTGAAAGAGTTAATCTCCGTGAGCAGGTTGTCTGGTGCCATGCTCCCAACGATGAAGATACACAAATGCTCGCTGAAGATAATCTCCGGATGGGTATCGTAAAAGCCCAAACCATTCAGGAGATTATTCCTTATATAACCGAAGATCCGGAATCGGATATTTTGGTAGTTGGGGGCGGGATTACCGGTATTACAGCAGCCATTGAAGGAGCCAGGGCAGGTTATAATATTATACTGGTCGAAAAAGAAAAAGCCATCGGGGGCTGGGCAAAAAAATTATACAAACAAGTGCCCTATAAACATCCTTACCAATCTCCACAATCGCCAATTATTCATGAAAGGATTGCCACACTGGAGAATTTTTCCAATATTAATATTCTTACATCAAGCGAAATAAAAGAAATATCAGGCCAACCGGGAGCTTTCGAAGTAACACTGACCCGCCAGGGTAAAGAAGAAACATTCAGAGTGGGAAGCATTGTAATGGCTACAGGCTGGAAACCTTTTAACCCATCCGGGCTAACTGCATTCGGATATGGAAAATTAAAAAACGTCATTACCAATGTAGAAATGGAAGAGATGGCCGTCCGGGAAAATATTCTGCGTCCATCCGATAAAAAACCGGTAAAAGATGTTCTGTTCGTCCAGTGTGCCGGATCGAGGGACGAAAATCACCTGCCTTACTGTTCCTCGTTCTGTTGTGCTACTTCACTGAAACAGGCCAAATATGTCCGGGATTTCAATCCTGATTCCAGGGTATATGTGATCTATAAAGACATCAGAGTGCCCGGATTATCTGAAAATTTCTACATGGAAGTACAAAAAGATGAGCAAATCTTTTTAACAAAAGGAGAAGTTACCGGTATTCAGGAAGATCAGAATGAATTAATTGTTGAAATAATGAACTCGCTGATCGGTGAGCAAATCTTTATAAAAGTTGACCTGGTTGTTTTGGCAACAGGAATGATCCCTGCTGAAACCGAAGACTTGAATCTCTCCTACCGCCTGGGCAAAGGATTACCCTTATTAAAATATAATTTTCCGGATTCTCATTTTATTTGCTTTCCATACGAGACCAGAAGAACCGGAATATATGCTGCCGGCGCCCTGCGGGCTCCTTCTGACATCATCAGTTGTATAGAAGATGCAACAGGAGCTGTTTTAAAAGCAATACAATGCCTCGAGTGTGTTAAACGCGGAGAATCGGTTCATCCCAGATCGGGCGACCGGAGTTTTCCCGATCTCTATCTCCAGCGATGTACCGATTGCAAGCGATGTACGGAAGAATGTCCTTTTGGAGCCTACGATGAAACCGAAAAGGGTACACCTTTGCCTAACCCGAACCGGTGCCGGAGATGTGGAATTTGTTTGGGATCCTGTCCCGAAAGGATAATAAATTTCTCTGACTTTTCTATCAACTCCATATCATCGATGATCAAATCTATTGAGATTCCTGATGAGTTCGAAGAAAAACCGCGAATACTGGCATTTGTTTGTGAGAATGATGCATACCCTGCATTTGATATGGCAGGGCTCAACCGATTGAAATACAGTCCATATGTTAGAATAATCCCGGTCAGATGCATTGGATCAATTAATAATGTGTGGATCTCGGATGCACTGTCGCAAGGATTTGACGGGATATTACAAATAGGATGTAAACCTGGAGACGACTACCAGTGTCATTTTATTAACGGGAGCGAGCTAATTTCAACCCGTGCTGAAAACATACAGGAAACTTTAAAAACCATGATGCTTGAACCTGAAAGAATAAGAACGGAATTTATTGAAATTAATGAATATTATAAAATTCCGGAACTGATCAATGATTATATTGAAACCATTGAGGATATAGGACCGAATCCCTTTAAAGGAATGTGAATATGGTCATACGATAGTCATTAGGTGGTAATTCAGTGGTAATTCAATAGTAATTCAGTAGTAATTAGGTAGTAATTCAGTAGTAATTCAGTAATAATTAGGTGGTAATTCAATGGTAATTCAGTATGATACTCGTCAGACCACTACTGCTGCTGGGCAATAAGTTTAGATTTGAAATAGTGCAATTATGTTATGGTTTATGTAAAAAGTTAATGCAATTAGTGGTCAGACGAGTAGATTACAAAATTCAGTGGTCATTCAGTAGTCATTCAAGCGAAGCGAACATATGACAACGAATGACGCGAAGGCGCAGCCGGAGCGAATGACACGAACGAACGTTTGAGCGAACTTGAGAGCGAAAACCTCATGAGCAGGATTGTGCGCCTGCATGTGGGTAGCGAATAACATAGCGAACATATAACAATTGATAATGACTTTCATCAACCCGGATATTGACTTTATACGAGCAATTAAGAAAGATTGTGACTCAGAGTTGTCGACCTGCATGCAATGTGGTAGTTGCTCTGCAGTATGCGATCTTTCTCCTGAAACAGATCCCTTCCCGCGAAAAGAAATGATCTGGGCTAGTTGGGGATTAAAAGATAAACTTATGGGAGATCCGGATATCTGGCTTTGTTTTCAGTGTGGCGATTGCACTGCCACCTGCCCCCGGGGAGTAAAACCGGGTGATGTCCTTTCTTCCATCCGGGATTTTATGTACAGCCATTATGCACAACCCGGGATTTTTACCAAAATATTGGGGAATCCAAAATATATTCTCCTCGTAATTGCCTTTCCGGTTATTATTATTTCCGCAATCATGTTGATTGCCGGCACATTTCAAATCCCTGAAGGTAATGTAGATTATTCAAAATTTTTTCCACATGCCTGGCTTAATATATCATTCATGTTTTTTGTCCTTCTGATCACCCTGGGTGTTATCCGCGGTATTAAGAAATTTTGGTCCGATATGAAGCAAAACAAACCCGGTAAGGATAAAAAAAACAATCTCGTCAATTGTTTCCTGATTGCTTTAAAGGATATCCTGTTTCATGACAAATTCCGGAAATGTGAAACACATTATTACCGGTATTCCGCTCACCTGCTTGTTTTTTGGGGATTCATTATGCTCCTGGTGGTTACTTTTTTTGCTATTTTATCCACCATTTTTTTTGATTATCCCTTAACCTTCTGGCATCCAATAAAGATTATTGGAAATCTTGCGGCTATTTTCCTTTTTATTGGATGTAACATAATGATATATAAGAGACTGAATATCAGGAGTCAATCCTTAAGAAGCACCTATTCCGACTGGTTTTTCCTGATCTCTTTTTTCTTTCTTACTATTTCAGGTATTTTTGTTGAAGTGGCGCGGTTTCAAAATTGGACTCTGGCATACCATATTTATTTTATCCATCTTGTTTTGGTATGGATAGTAATTATGTATGCTCCATATACTAAATTTGCTCATTTCATCTACCGTACCATTGCTATGGTTTATGCTGAACTTACAGGGCGGTATGAATAAAGTAGTCGTTTTTCGGTATCGAAAATCGAACGTGTCATGTTTAGAGAACCCGGTCCGCCCGCTTCATGCGGTCCGACCGGTTAAATATTGTTAAAAACTATGGTGTTTATCCATTATCCGTCGGACCGTTGGGAACGGGCGGACGGATACGTACGGATGGAATTCTCCATTAATAATAAAACACCATTCCTCCCCCACTACCGCCAAATCTTGGGTTGACAACGTTACTGTATATGGAACCAAAAGTATAGGTGATCGAGAAGTGTGTGAATATATAATATTGAGTTTTAATTTGCTTTCGGCGAAGTAAAATTTCTTCAGTAGAAGCCCCTCCTTTTACAAGAGAAAGCTGATTATGAATCATTGAAGCACCTCCTCCTAAATTAAAAGATAAGCCTTTTGCTATTCGTAAATTTAAATAGGTATTAAGAGACAGACTATTTTTTGACCAATCGTGAAAATAGTTATTCCATCCAAGAAAAGCTTCCACGGAACCCCATTTTTGAGTGACTTCAAAGGCAATGTCCAGATTATGTCCTAAAAGTCCCTCCTTTGTCTTATCATAGATGGTTGTATCCTCATAATTATTAAACCTGTAACCAACGCTATATAAAATACGAAGTTGTTTTCGTGTAGATTCTGAGTAGGGAAAAATATCATATTCAATACCCGGAGAAAAATTTAAACTTAACTTGTAATTGCTGTAAGTTGAAGAAAAAATACCATATCTTCCACCAACAGACCAGTGTTCCCCTAAACTTTTAACAATTGTTGACCTAAATGATTTACTGCGCCTTGTACTGATAAGGGTTTCATCATCAAGCTCAAACCTGTCACCATTAATATTATAACGGACATTAAAATCCATCTTCCATTCAGGAGTTACTTTACTTACAGATATTGAACCTGAAACAGAGTGAGAACTATATGACGATTCACCACTGAAATATCCACTCAATCGATTCCTGAACACCCAGCTATTCCATTTATCCTCTACTAATTCTTCCCTTTTTGCTTGTTCGAAATTAACCGAGATCCGCTTCGCAAAAGGTGTTTTTACAACGTATCTAACCAAACCCAATTTAATAAGATCAACCTGGCCTTCCCTGGTTTCATCCCATGTATTGTCTGTTGAGCTGACATAAACTAATGTATCAGACATCCCTGTAAATTCATTTTGTCCCAGGAAATGAAAAGTATATTCCCTGCCACCACTTCCGGTCCGCTGAGAAGTAACCATCAGATGAACCTGGGCTTCCTTGCGGTCGCGCACATAATTGACAAATGGAATCTCTCTCTTTACATAATCCTCGTCACAAAACATACAGTCGAGAAAAACTTTAAGTGCATCACGGCGTAATGTATCGATGGTTTCAGTTGGTTCTTGTGCAAAAGAAACTTGAATCACGGAAATAAAAAGGATAAAACAAATAATTTTTTTCATTTGAAAAGGATTTAAGAAAAGACTAACATGATATATTCATAAATTCAAAAATTTAGGACTAAAGTCCTTTTATAGCTAAATTTTGATTAACCCCAGCCTTAAGGCTGGGGTTAGTTAATCGGCAATAAAACAGGGCTTTAGCCCAACACCCAACATATGAATAGATCAGACTAAAAATTAATCTGATTGAAAAAATGAAGGTGGTTACCATTAAAGAATACTTAAAAGAAATGAAATAGTTATTAATCTCTTCTGATTTTTTTGATGTTTTCTGACAGGCTTTATGGCTGGAACTGGAAAAGTTGTAAAATGAATCACTAACCATTCAATAATGTTGAAATACATTTTTTTAGATAAAACGAAGGTAACCATTCAGTTTTCATAACATTTATCTCATAACTTTTAACATATAACCTATAACATTCTGTTTATTTCCCTCTCAACACACTAATTAGTTACAAACGAAGAAATCCCACATGTATTATAAATTTTTGATAAAGAAGTCGTTATTTAGAATCATTTTGAGATAAAGGAAAGATCTTCTCCCACTTCAATTCATTCAGGAGTTTATCTCCCGGGAAGAATTCCCCCTGAAGCTGGTATTTGGCCCATTTTTCAGGAATCGCATACGTATGCTTAAAATATCCCTCTTTTTCCACATGAACAAAAGAGGTGATTTCTTCACGAACCAGATTAAAATATTCCTTATACAAATATCGTCCTCCATGGGAGATGATGTAGAATTTTACATCCAGCGATTTTCCATCCATTTCATAACATTTAAAATGATCTCCCTTGTTTAAAATGGCCACTTCACGGGTAACTTCATCTTCAAGATATTCCAGGAAGTTGTTGTCAACATAATGTGATTTTTTCGAAACCATTTTCCAGATGCCTTCTATTGGGTTAAGACTGAGCGAGTTAGAATTAAAATATGTCTCAAATTCAGTTCTCGACCTGAACCTGCATGAATCTGTCAGGGATTCTGTTGGCTCAGGGTTAAGCCAAACACCAAAAAAATTGAATCCTGTCTCCGGTTTTTCCACGATGTCAATTTTCCGAACCGAAGGATCAATGCCCGGGAAATACAACTGGAATTTATATTCATCCTTGTAAGAATCTATGATTACCTTCTTGGGACATATCGGAATATCTTTAGCCATGATCAGGTATTTCCGTTCATTTGAATTGCTGGGTTGAATATAAAAATCCCTGCTGGCACAAATCCATCCCTCATTCCCGCGAGCGTTATAAAACATGTCAACAATTGTAAAAACTTCGTTTATTTCAATTTTGGTAATCTCAATTGTTTTAATGGTTTGACTTTCAATATCAGGATAAATGGTAATATACGTCTGAGCATTGACAGACATTGAAAGGATAAAAGGAAGTATAAATCTCAGTATGTGTAAAAACCTGAACATAATCCAAAATGAAATTATTCTACAAAATAATCATTATCACTGAAAAGGTCAATTTTAATATGCAGATATTTTGAATTCCCAATTCAAAGAAAAAAGGAAATGGTTATATCTTGCTATTCAGTGATTATTTAGCTAACTTTAACGTGAGTTCGATATATTAAATATTGATAAACAAAACATTAACTTTTACTTAGTGAAACTTTGAGTCTTAGCCTGCCCCGTAAGGAAGAATGACTGTACCGGGGTGTCTTAGTGGCAAAAAAATAAATGCCACGATCCCGAAACCCGATAACTATCGGGTTTCGGGATGAAGACACAAAGAATTCGCATATCTTTTCTTGTAAACAGCTTATATTCAAACACAAAAGTCTATTGCTTATATTGAACTCATGTTAACTTTAATGAATAATTTAATACCACTTAATCTACAACAGTCATGAAGCCAATAAAATTTACTAAAAAAGCTATTTTCAGTATCGTTTTTCTATTGTTTTGTTTAGGCTTTTCCGTTCCTTCACATGGACAATTTTCAGCAGAATTTATCCAGAAAAGCGGGCCTGAGGAGGTAGTAACCAAATTTTATGTACAAAATCCGTTTTACCGTATGGAATTCGAAGAGGCAGGCCGTAAAGGTATTGTTCTTGTGGATACAAAGGAAGGAACTTCAAAAGTATTGATGCCGGAGCAAAAGATGTATATGGAAATGAAATCTGAAGATCCAAGGCAGTTAATGAAAAATCCTTTTCAGGCATTAGATTATTTTAAATCCATGGGAGCTGTGAAAAAAATTGGGAAAGAAACTATCAATGGGTATGTTTGCGACAAATATCTCATACAATATGAAGGTAAGGATTTAATGACCCAATGGTTCTCAGAAAAGCTTCAATTTGCAATTAAGATTATCAACCACAGTGATGAAGATATGGTATTGGAACTCAGGAATATTAAGGAAGGTCCTCAGGATCCATCCCTTTTTAAGGTACCTGAAGATTATCAACAAATGAATATGAGTGGTCAGCCGGTTGATAAATAATTAATCTAATAAACCAAAACACAAACACCCCCAATATGTTTCTGATTATTCTCATTCTTAGTATTTTG
>DAOVQI010000069.1 GCA_030628785.1 Bacteroidota bacterium | reverse complement strand
TTAAACGCTTTATTTGCACCCTTCATGGTTACTTCTTTTTTTTCTACCTGATTTAGAGAAACTATTTTCATCGTATTATTTTTTTTTCCGCATAGATGATCCTTTAATGACCAATTCAGTTTTTATTATCTTCGTCTGGACCGGGTATTCCTCCTCTTTTTCTATCCTATCCAATAATAACCGGACAGCATTTTTGCCAATCTCATAACCATGTTGTTCAACTGATGAAAGGGTCGGATTTGTCAGATTGGAAATTTGTGCATTGGTAAAACCTACGATAGCAATATCTTCCGGTACATTTAACCCCTTTGATTTGACAATCTTCATCGTTTCAGCAGCCGTCAGGTCATTAACGGCAAAAAATCCATCAGGAGGATTTGGCAGATTCAGCAATTTTGGGATGATTTCATTTGCTTCCGTAATAGTATCACATTTAACAATGATTTGCTCATCGACCGGAACATTGTGATCTGACAGTGCTTTAATATACCCTTCTTTACGATTTTGAGCAATAATCAAATGTTGGTGTGATGCTAAGTGTGCGATCCGTCTGCATCCTATGGAAATCAAATGTTTTACCGCCTGGTATGCACCTTCAAAATCATCAACAATTACCCTGTCGGTGACGATTTCATCACAAATCCTGTCAAAAAAAACCATTGGCACTCCACTTTCCTGGATGGTTTTAAGATGTTTAAAATCAAATGTTCGTTTTGAAACAGAAACCAGTATACCATCCACCCTGCAGGATAATAATGCCTGAGTGTTTCTTACTTCACGATCATAATTCTCATTCGACTGACAAACCATCACATGATACCCCGAATCATTGGCTAAATCTTCAATCCCGCTAATAACAGTAGAAAAGAAATAATGTACAATCTCGGGGATGATCACACCTATGATTTTGCTTTTACGGCTTTTTAAGCTTAAAGCTATCGGATCGGGTTTATAATTCCATTTTAATGCCAGTTCTTGTACAGCTTTCTTTGTATCAGCACTAATATCAGGATGGTCTTTTAAAGCCCTGGAAACGGTCGATGGTGAAATACCAAGTTCTTTTGCAATATCCTTTATGGTTACCTGTCCTTTATGCATTTTCGGAGGTATTGGTCTCTAATAAACAACCGGGTATAATTTGGATTAAAATTACATTATAAAAATGGCATTTCATAATGTGAATTTATTTGGAAACCCTATTTCAAACGTTTGCGGTAACGATTGCGTTATTTTATTGAAAATAAATGGGTTAGATGAGCTTTTTATATTATATTTGTAGCCCTTATATCTACTCTTACTGCAAATTATTATAATATTATTATCGATTAACCTAAAATTTTAATCTATGAAAGGAAAAATTCTATTTAAACGACTCTTATTTCTTGTCTTGTGTATGAGCATAGTTGCTTCAGTTTTTGGACAGGAAATTAGTGTGTCGGGAAAGGTAACCGATGCCACTGATGGCACTACTTTACCCGGTGTAAACATCGTGGAGAAAGAAACCACCAACGGCACTATTACAGATTTGGACGGTAATTTCAGCATTACTGTTGGGAGTGATGCAACATTAGTCTTCTCCTTTGTAGGCTATTTGACTCAGGAAATTATCGTAGGAAACCAAACTACCATTAATGTTTCACTGGAATTTGATATTCAGGCACTTGAAGAAGTGGTAACGATTGGTTATGGTACTACAAGAAAAGAAGATGCTACCGGATCAGTTATTGCTATTAGTTCCGATGATTTTAACAGGGGTGCGATCACATCCCCTCAGGAGTTAATAGCTGGTAAAATTGCCGGTGTACAAATCACTAATGCTGGCGGGGCTCCCGGAGCCGGATCAACCATCAGGATCAGAGGAGGATCTTCACTGTCAGCAAGTAACGATCCACTCATCGTAATTGATGGAGTGCCTGTTGACAATGAGGATATTTCGGGTATGAGAAACCCGTTGAACACCATTCACCCTAACGATATTGAAACTTTTACTGTATTGAAAGATGCGTCTGCAACAGCTATTTTTGGTTCCAGGGCATCCAATGGAGTGATTATTATCACTACAAAAAAAGGTAGAGCAAATCGTCCTTTGACAGTAAACTATGATGGTAACGTATCTATAGGGACAAGAACAGGAGAGGTTGATGTATTATCTGCAGATGAATATCGATCACTTATACAAGAACAATTTGCAAATAATCCAAATGCTACTAATCTGCTTGGGAGTGAAAATACCAACTGGCAGAAAGAAATCTACCAAACAGCCATTAGTCATGACCACAACTTAAGTTTGTCCGGAAGTGTTGAAAATCTATCATTTGTTGAAAGTTTGCCATTTCGTGTTTCTTTGGGTTACTCCGACCAGAAAGGTATATTGAAGACATCCAGTCTGGACAGATTCACAGGTGCTATCAATCTAAATCCAAGCTTCCTTGATGACCATTTGAGGATAAATCTCAGTGCAAAAGGGATGTACATCAAAAACCAATTTGCAGATTGGGGAGCTGTTGGGTCGGCAGTTGCTTTTGACCCAACCCAACCGATTTTTGATGAATCAAGTCCTTATGGTGGATATTTTACCTGGACTCAGCCAAATGGCGATCCGATTACTATCGCAACCAGTAATCCTGTTGCTTTGTTAGAATTGAGAGACGACAATTCTACAGTTAAACGAAGTATAGGAAATGTTCAATTTGATTACAAATTCCACTTCCTTCCTGAATTAAAAGCAAAATTGAATCTGGGGTATGATATTTCTGAAAGTGATGGAGATGTCTTTGTTCCTGAAAATGCCGCCTGGTCATACAATGCATTGGTGGGTGGAGGAGAAAAAAGGATGTATACTCAAAATAAAAAGAATGAGCTGTTGGATCTCTATTTTAATTATGTAAAAGATTTTGGATCCTTCGACAGCAGGATAGATGCAACAGCCGGTTACTCCTGGCAACATTTCTGGAGAAAGGGAACAAGTTATTCAACCAATGTGGCTGAAACAATAGTAAATGCGGATACTGACTATGAAACTGAAAGTTACCTGGTTTCTTTCTTCGGAAGATTAAATTACGTTTTTAAAGATCGTTATATGCTGACTTTCACTTTACGTCAGGATGGTTCTTCAAGATTCTCTGAAGATAACAGATGGGGTCTTTTCCCGTCAGTGGCTTTAGCATGGGATATTGCTGATGAGCCACTCCTGGGAATATCTGAATTATTTAATTCATTAAAACTTAGGCTTGGTTATGGTGTCACAGGACAGCAAAACATTTCAGACAATGATTATCCATACCTTGCCAGGTATACATACAGTGAGGATAATGCTCAGTATCAATTCGGAAGCGGATTTGTTACTACTTTAAGACCTGAGGGTTACGATGCAAATATCAAGTGGGAAGAAACAACAACCTATAATATAGGCCTGGATTATGGTCTCCTAAATAACCGGTTTTCGGGTGCTGTAGATTTGTATTACAGGGAAACTGATGATTTGATCAATTTCATTCCGGTTCCAGCCGGTACAAACCTTACGAACCAAATCTTAACCAACGTTGGTGATTTGGTAAACAAAGGTATCGAGTTTACAATCAATGCGAAAGCTATTTCAAAAGCCGATATGGTATGGGAAATCGGATTTAATGCAACCTATAATGAGAACGAAATCACCAAACTTACTGCTACGGATGATCCGGAGTACCTCGGTGTATTTACCGGAGGCATATCCGGTGGGGTTGGTAATAACATTCAAATTCATAGTGTTGGGTTTCCTGCAAACTCGTTCTATGTATATAAACAGGTATACGATGAAGACGGAAATCCTATTGAAGGATTGTATGTGGATACGAACGGAGACGACCAGTTAACCGTTGACGACAGATATCGTTATAAAAAGGCCGCACCGGATGTATACTTGGGATTCTCATCATTATTCCAATATCAAGACTGGGATTTCAGTTTTGCAGGAAGAGTGAACCTGGGTAACTATGTTTATAATAACGTGTACTCAAATAATGGAACCTACAGTGGACTTTACAACTCTGTGGGTTATCTGAACAATGTTACCACAAGTTTACTTGACTCAAAGTTTAGTAATCCGAAATACTGGTCTGATTATTATATGGAAAATGGCTCATTCCTGCGCCTGGATAATCTGACACTGGGATATAACCTTGACAATATTATTAATGGTATATCTAACATAAGACTATACGGAACTGTTCAGAATGTATTATTAATTACTAAATATCAAGGCTTGGATCCGGAGGTTAGTAGTGGTATTGATAACAATCTCTATCCTCGTCCAAGAACCTTTTTGTTTGGCGTAAGTGTTGAATTTTAAAATCACGATATTATGAAAGCAAAAAATCTAAAAATTTATATAATTACAGTATTTGCTGCAATTTTAGCATTTACTTCGTGTACCAAAGATTTGGATACCGTTCCTCTGGATGAAGACGTTGTAACTTCAGCCTCTGTATATGATAATCCTGCATCCTATCGCCTGGTATTGGCCAAGTTATATGCCGGACTTGCTGTAAGCGGACAAGAAGGACCTCACGGAAATAACGACCTCAGTGGTCTTGATGAAGGGTTCGGCCAATATCTGAGGGCCCTCTGGTATGCCCAGGAAATACCTACTGATGAGGCAATAATTGCCTGGGATGACGGTAATTTAAGGGATTACCACGAGCAGGACTGGTCTTCTTCCAACGAATTCATTACCAACATGTATTACCGGATCTTTTACCAGATATCATTGTGTAACGAATTCATCAGAGAATCTTCTGATGCAAAACTTGATGAAAGAGGAATCAGTGGGGCTAACAAAACAGAAATTCAAACTTACAGGGCTGAAGCCAGGTTCTTACGGGCTCTTAGCTACTGGCATGCTCTGGATATGTTCGGAAATGTTCCGTTTGTTACTGAAGATGATATTGTGGGTTCTTTCTTTCCTGAACAAATAAGCAGGGCAGATCTGTTTGAATATATTGAATCAGAATTGCTGGCTATTGAAGATCTATTGATGGCTCCAATGGTAAATGAATACGCCAGAGCAGATCAAGGTGCTGTTTGGATGCTTTTAGCTAAGCTTTACCTGAATGCTGAAGTTTACATAAACACTGCTAAATACACCGAGTGTATCACCTATTGTAATAAGGTTAATTCTGCAGGTTATGAACTTGAGCCCACATATGAAAACCTGTTCCTGGCAGACAATCATAACGCTAAAGGAATTATCTTTCCTGTAGCTTTTGACGGTATACATACCAAGACATGGGGAGGAACAACGTTTATCATCCATGCTGCAGTTGGCGGGACAATGGATCCGGCTGAATTCGGTATTGACGGTGGCTGGGGTGGATTAAGAACCACCAAACAACTTGTAGGTAAATTCCTAAACGTTGACAATCTGAAAAGCACATCACTAAACTTGAAGACTGTCGCTGATTATCCTTTATTATATGTACCTGGTGCACATCAGGGCTGGGATCCTTCAAACACGAACACAGTTCTTGCTTCTGTCAACAGCGATGGAAATTACGAAGGATATCTCTATTTCGCCGATGCAGATAACCAGTTTAAATATACCGACGGCCCAACCTGGGATGTTAACTACGGTGACACCGGCGCTGACGGGACACTGGAACAAAATGGTGATAATATAGTAGCTGGTGATGCCGGATACTATAAACTCAATGTTGACCTGAACGGACTAACCCATAGCTTCATGAAAACAGATTGGGGCGTGATCGGATCAGCCACTCCGGACGGATGGGATTCAGACCAGGATATGACCTATGATGTAGACAGTAGTTATTGGACAATTATAGTGGAATTGTCAGCTGGTGAATTCAAATTCAGGGCAAACGATGGTTGGGACCTCAACTATGGCGATACAGGTGCAGATGGAATATTAGAAGCGGGAGGTGATAATATTGCTATTGCAGACCCTGGAAAATATGAAATCAAACTGAAATTAGGTGCTCCGGATTATACTTACACAATTGAACAATTCAGCTCTGACGGACGTATAATGTTTCATAGCGACGGACAGTCTCTTGAAATCGCAGAAGTATTTGAGTTCACTGAAGGATATGCGGTAACCAAATTTAAAAATGTTACATCAGGCGGTGTAATCGGGTCAGATCTTACTTTCCCTGATACAGACTTTCCAGTATTCCGTTTAGCTGATGCTTACCTGATGTATGCCGAAGCAGTCCTCAGAGGTGGTACAGGTGGCGATGCAGCTACGGCATTAAGTTATGTTAATGCACTCAAAGAAAGAGCATATGGAGACCAAAATGGAAATATTACGGCTGGTGAACTTACGCTCAACTTTATCCTGGATGAAAGAGCCAGAGAATTACTTTGGGAAAGTCACAGAAGAACAGATTTGGTCAGATATGGCAGATTCAGTAACACGGATTATGTATGGGCATGGAAAGGTGGTGTTGCGGAAGGAAGATCAGTAGATAGTAGGTACGACCTATACCCGATACCAGCTTCAGATATCTGTGCAAATATAAAATTGGTTCAAAATCCAGGGTATTAAAAATTAACATTTAAAACAAGCTGATATGAAAAAGATAAATCTGATATCAATAATCCTTGTTGGACTATTTGTCTTTCTTTCCTGCGAAAAGGATGAAACGAAAGTAGTAGTAGGTGTATTTACATCTCCGGCAATTACGAGTCCTTCAGGCGGTGGTAATTACGTACTCACGGAAGCAACAGAAGATGATCTGCTTGCAACTTTCACATGGTCTGCTGCAGATTTTGGATTTCAGGCTGCAATTAGGTATTACCTTCAAATCGACTTTTCAGGTAATAATTTTGCCTCACCAGCTGATTTGGGAAATACCAACAAATTAGAATTGAAAGTGCTGGTTAGTAAGATGAACAATGCACTACTTACAATGGGGGCTTTTGCTGATATATCAACTGCTATGGAGGCCAGGGTAATGGCTACAATTCATGCGGATGTTGATACGCTTTATTCAGCGGTTATGACATTTGATGTAACCCCATTTGAAAAAATCATTATTTATCCTTCAGTTTATGTTCCTGGTAATTATCAGGCTGCAAGTGGATATGAATCTGACTGGTCACCTGACAAAGCTCCTCAATTATATTCTGTTAAAAGTAATGACAAATATGAAGGGTATGTTTATATGGCCAATGGTTCCAATGAATTCAAGTTTACCGACTTGCCTGATTGGACAATAAACTGGGGAGATACAGGCGCTGACGGCACACTTGATTCAAATGGAGATAATATAATTTTATCCGATGCGGGTTATTACAAGATGAATGTGGACCTGAACGCCCTTACTTATACTATTATGAATACCCATTGGGGATTAATTGGCTCTGCAACTCCTGACGGATGGGATTCCGACCAGGATTTGACTTATGACGCTGCCAATTATGTCTGGACTATCACGTTGGATTTGGTCGCCGGAGAAATCAAATTCAGGGCAAACGACGACTGGGCACTGAATTATGGTGATGATGGGCCTGACCTTAAGCTGGATGCTGGAGGTGCAAATATAGTTATTGGCGAAGCCGGAAATTATACGATCACATTGGACTTAAGTGATGCAATTTACAGATATTCTGTAGTGAAAAATTAGGGTTAATTGTAATGTGAGGATTAAAGAGGTTGTCTCAGAAAATTAATAATGAGATAACCTCTTTTTTTTACAGCACTAGTTTAGTTTTATGTTGACAATGAAAAATAACGTATTGATAGTTTTGTGTATTTGCTCATCGTTGTTTACGTCTTGTAATAAAGGTGAAGATGTAAAAAACAACAACGGCAATGATACTATTATGATATTCTACGAGCCAGACCAATTTTGCATGGGGGCAGACCTTTCCTATATCAACCAGATTCTCGATTTCGGTGGAACATATAAAGATTCGGGAAATATTACCGATCCCTATCTCATTTTCAAAAAATATGGCACCAATGTCGTAAGGTTCAGGCTGTTTCATACACCAGCCTGGACAAAAGAAATTTACGGGAGTGAAGGTAAACAAATGTATAACGACTTTGCGGATGTGAAGCTTGGAATCGAAAAAGTAAAAGAGCTGAGCATGCAGGTATGCCTCGATTTTCACTATTCCGACAACTGGGCAGACCCTGGAAAACAAATTGTCCCAAAAGTCTGGAAGTCTTTAGGTCTCGAACAATTACATGACAGTATTTATAATTACACCTTTACAACACTTACAAAACTGGAAGAGGAGGGATTAATGCCGGAATTTGTACAAATAGGAAATGAAATAAATCCTGGCTTTGTTCTTCCGTTGGGAAACAGATGGAATGGTAATAAAGCCAATTGCGCATATCTGCTGAATGCCGGAATAGAAGCTGTCAGGAATGCCGCAAACAACAGTGAAATAAATCCTGACATTATTATTCATATTGCTCAGCCGGAAAACGCAGATAACTGGTTTGAAGGTATGGATATGGCAGGCCTGACTGATTATGACATTATAGGATTATCCTACTATTATATCTGGTCTGAAGTTCATATTAATAATGTGAGTAATTATGTATCAGTATTAAAGGGAAAGTACGGGAAAGAAGTTATGATTGTTGAAACCGCTTACCCCTGGGCAATAGAATATTTCGATGATTATAACAACATTATCAATACTGAAAAACTACTTTCTGATTACCCTGCTACCATAGATGGTCAGTATAACTATCTTGTTAAACTGACTCAGGAAGTGATTGACGGAGGAGGGAAAGGCATATTTTACTGGGAACCAGGCTGGATTTCTTCAAATATAAAAACGCAATGGGGGCAAGGATCTGCCTGGGAATGTAATACACTTTTTGATTTTCAGGGGAATGTTATTAAGGGAATGAATTATTTGACTTATCCATATGAATTTTAAACCATGAAGCTAAAGATTTTTTTAAGTGCATTGTTAACCTTTTCCATTACTGCCATAACATCTGTAAATGCTCAGATAGACCATGTTGAACCTCCATTTTGGTGGGCCGGAATGAAAAATCCGAATTTACAGCTTATGGTACATGGGAAAAATATTTCCAGCACAAAAGTAGTGCTTGATTATGAAGGGGTTGTACTAAAGTCCGTGACTTCCATTGAAAATCCGAATTTCCTGTTCATTGATTTACAATTATCTCCTGATGTAATACCCGGGAAGTTTGATATCTATTTCAAAAATGATGGGAAAACAGTAGAATCCTATTTGTACGAGGTGAAAAAAAGGCAACCAGGCTCTGCGCAGCGTGAAGGATTTAAAAACTCCGATGTTATGTATCTGATCATGCCTGACCGGTTTGCAAATGGAAATCCCGGTAATGATTACATTGAAGGTCTAAAAGAAAAACCTAATCGTAAAGAACCTTATGGAAGGCATGGGGGTGACATCAGGGGAATTATTGAACATCTTGATTATATAAGTGACATGGGGTTCACGGCCATCTGGTTAAATCCTGTCCTGGAAAATGACCAGCCAGAGTGGTCGTATCATGGTTATGCTACAACTGATTTTTATGAAGTGGATAGGAGGTTTGGTTCAAATGAAGATTACAGGAAGCTGGGAATCCTTGCAAAAGAAAAAGGGATTAAAATGATCATGGACATGATCTTTAATCACTGCGGTTCTGAACATTGGTGGATGAAGGATATGCCTTCCTCTGACTGGATCAATTTCTATCCCGAATTTAAGATCACCAGTCACCGAAGAACCGTAAACCAGGATCCATACGCTTCAGGATCTGATATAAAACGTATGATTGAAGGTTGGTTTGTCCCGGCTATGCCCGATCTGAACCTGAGAAATCCATTCCTGGCAACCTATCTGATTCAGAATAGCATCTGGTGGATTGAATATGTTGGTCTGGCCGGTATTCGGATGGACACCTACCCTTATTCTGATAAACATATAATGTCGGAGTGGAACAAAAAAGTATTGGAGGAATATCCTGATTTTAACATTGTAGGGGAAGAATGGAGTCTGAATCCGTCTATTGTTTCTTACTGGCAAAAAGGACAAGAGAATAAAGATGGATATAATGGTAATCTTCCCAGCATAATGGATTTTCCGCTTCAGAATGCCTTGAGCAAAGGCTTAACAGAAAAGGAAGATTGGGGTACGGGTCTGATCAGACTATATGAAGCATTGGCCAATGATTTCCTCTATCCTGATCCCGACAACCTGGTGATTTTCCCAGACAATCATGATATGAGCCGTTTTTATATGCAGGTAGGTATGGATGTCAATCTGTTCAGACTGGGCATTGTTTACATTCTTACCACCCGTGGTATCCCTCAGATCTTCTATGGTACTGAAATTTTATTGACACATAAAGAAAGTAATAGTCATGGCCATATCAGGAAGGATTTTCCCGGTGGTTGGGAAGGCGATAAAGTAAATGCATTTACCGGGAAAGGACTCTTAAAAAAGGAAATTGAAATTCAAAACTTCTTTAAAAAACTCCTGAACTGGCGGAAAGGAAATCCGGTAATCCATACAGGGAAATTAACTCATTTTGTACCTGAAAATGGAGTTTATGTCTTTTTCAGATATAATATGGATAAAAAAGTGATGATCGTTTTAAATAAAAACAAGGAAGATCATCATTTGAAACTTAAGAGATTCAATGAAATGATTGGTGGCTGTTCAAAAGGGAAAGATGTGATTAGCGAAACACAGTTTAATATGAAAGATGAAATAGTTGTTCCTGCTTTAACTCCTTTAATATTGGAATTACAATAAAACTATTGTGATTAAGATTACTAAAATGAGTGAAAAGATATAATGTTATAAAATGTTATAAGTTATCACTACTGTCCGACTAAAATAATAAAAAGAAGGGTACTCCCATAAGGTTTCCCCTTCATGTTGTACTTTTGTTTTAGGTAAACATTATACAACATGAGCAAAAATACGGAAATTAAGTTTGTC
>DAOVQI010000268.1 GCA_030628785.1 Bacteroidota bacterium | reverse complement strand
CAAGGATCTTATGTGCATGTTCACTGTTCCGGAAAATATACGGAAGGCCAAGTACCCGGTAATTAGGAGCAAATCCTTCCATGACGGCAGCGGAAACTTTGGTAATGTCGAGGCTTCCGATTTGAAGCAGTTCAACGCATGTCCTTTCCGGCCCAAGCTGTCCGCTGGGATAGATCTGGATCTTCATTTTCCCGCCTGACTTTTCCGTTAATCGATCAGCCATATAAACCATTCCTTTATGAACAGGGTGATTGATGTCCAGACCATGTGCCAATTTCAGAACCCGGGTTTTATCAATTTGTTTACAGGAGCTTAAGAAAAAAAGAGGGAGAAAAAGGGGAAAAAGAAAATATATTATTGTCTTGAAGATTGTATTCATAGTTCTATTTTTCATAGATCCGGTTAAAGCAAACAAATTTAGAATTTAAAATAGTTTTTTGCATTATAATAGCATATATCTTTAATAATTTTGCCAAGGAGACTTATATCTCCGGGTAATTCACCCTTTTCCATGTCGGTACCGATCAGGTTACACAATATTCGCCTGAAATACTCATGCCTTGGGAAAGACAAAAAGCTCCTGGAATCAGTAAGCATACCTATAAATCTACTTAAAAGTCCCATATTTGAGAGGGTGTTCAATTGTTTTTCAATGCCATCTTTCTGATCAAGGAACCACCAACCTGAACCAAACTGCATTTTACCAGGTATTGAGCCATCCTGGAAATTGCCGGTCATGGTAGCTACAAGTTCGTTATCCCTGGGATTCAGATTGTATATTATGGTTTTGGTGAGCTTATCCTGTCTTGCCAGCCTGTCAAGAAATTTGCCCATCGTTTTACCTGCGTTATAATCTCCGATTGAATCGTATCCTGTATCCGGTCCAAGTTTTTTCATCATCAGGCTATTGCTGTTTCGCAAGGCACCATAGTGAAATTGCTGAGTCCAGCCTTTTTCATGATCCATAATTCCCAATTCAATAAGCATAGCGGATTTAAATTTCAAAATTTCCTGTTGGGTAAGATCCTTTCCCGATCTGACTGTATTAAACAAAGCAGATATCCCGGATGCGGTATAGTCTTCGGCATAAAATGTCTCAATTCCATGATCAGAAAGCCGGCAACCCATATCTTCGAAATAATCATGTCTTTTACGGATAGCGTCAATTAAATCATTGAAAGATGAAATGTTTATGTTCGATGCCTCTTCAAGCCGGTTCAGGTATTCATTATAAACTTCAGTATTTTCGACTTGCATGGACTTGTCGGGTCTGAAAGCAGGTAAGACTTTTATTTCAAAACCTTCTTCTTTCACTTGTTTATGAAATTCCAATGAATCAACCGGATCGTCGGTAGTACATAATATTTCCACCTTCATTTTACGCAGAAGATTTCGAGTGCTGAACTCTTTGCTTTGAAGCATTTCTGAACAACGATCAAATATTTCCCGGGAAGTTTCAGGTGATAACAATGTTGAAATACCAAAGTACCTTTTTAACTCAAGGTGTGTCCAATGGTAGAGCGGATTCCGTAATGTATAGGGAACGGTTTCAGCCCATTTTTCAAATTTCTCATAATCACCGGCGGTACCGGTACAATATTGCTCTGGAATTCCATTGGCTCGCATGGCTCTCCATTTATAGTGATCGCCGTTGAGCCAAATTTGTGTAAGGTTTTTGAATTGCCTGTTCCCGGCAATTTCTGCAGGGTTTAAATGACAATGATAATCGATGATTGGCAAATCCCTGGCAAATTCAAAAAAAAGTTGCCGGGCGGTTGGATTTTGAAGCAGGAAATTTTCGTCGGGAAATGTTTTCATGGTAAAATATGTAGGTATAAAAAAAGAAATGCCTAAAGTGCCTAAAATTTAAAATGCCTAAAATACCTAAAAAAAAGAAATGCCTAAAATGTCTGAAATGAGCTAAAATGCCTAAAATCAAATAATAACATTTCAGAATATTCTGTCTTTTTTCATCCCAACACACTGATCAGTAAAAAAATTTCAATAAAAAGGAGTCACATCCACCACCATCATTCCTGCTCTTTTGGCAGCTTCAATTCCACGTTCACCATCTTCAAACACCTGACAATATTCGGGTTTAACTTGCATTAATTGTGCACATTTTAAAAAAGTATCCGGTTCCGGTTTATGAAACTCAACATCTTCAGCAGTTACAATGACGTCGAAATAGGGTCGGAGTTTTATTTGCTTCAGAGATTGGAATACACTTACCTTGCTTGCTCCCGAACCTATCGACATGGGAAGTTTACCATAATATTTATGCACCAGATTAACTACCGGTTTAATGGGTTTAATGCGTTTATAATTTTTTAGGAATTCTTCCTGCTTCCTTTTGGCAAATTCCGACGGATCGATAAAATGTTTCATGCCGGTTTTTTCAAATATAATCGGTGCAATTTTATAGGATGGCAGACCTGCCAGTTGATGAAATAATTCCCTGGGGTAATCAAATCCGTAAAATTTACAGGTACTAATCCAGGCTTCAAAATGCAACGGCATAGTGTCGGCCAGGGTACCATCCATATCAAAGATTAGTGCTTTCGCTTTTGGGTGTACATTTATCATGTGCAAAAAATTTCAAAACATAATCAGCAAATGTAGGGTTTTTACTTTTTTTTTGTCTTATTGTTTATTTATATTTGATAAAAAATAAAGATGATTCAAAGAGTTTATATTGATACATCTGTTATTGGTGGTTGCTTTGACAAGGAATTCGAAAAGTGGTCAAACAGACTGACTGATGAAATAAAACTTGCTAAAAAGATAGCAGTTATTTCTGATATTACAATTGATGAGATTGAAGGAGCTCCAAAAAACGTAAAAGAAAAACTACAAGAGATTATTAATTCAAATTCAGAATTGATTGCGTCTGACTCAGAAGCAGAAGGTTTAGCTGAGAAGTATATTTTAGAAGGCGTAGTAAAAAGAAAATATCGCGAAGATGCTTTACATATTGCAATTGCAACGGTAAAAAAAGTTGATGTGTTAGCAAGTTGGAATTTTAGACATATTGTGAACCTTGATAGGATAAGAATGTATAATTCAGTAAATTTGAAAAATGGATATTCAATTTTGGAAATAAGGAGCCCAAGAGAAATAATTAAAGAAAGAGAAAATGATTAAAAAAGAATTTGATTCAGTAAAATTTATGAGAGATATTCGGCAAAAGTTACACAAAGAATATGAAAAAAATCCTGAATTAAGAGAGAATCGCTTAAAGGATATTAGGAAAAGATACAAAATTAAGCAGCGAAATGAATCCCACACGAGCCACTAACAGTAACATTACATATTGGGGTTGTTTGCTTACTTTAAAACAGGCTTTCTTTTTTATCATTTGTGTTGACATATAAAAACCTGGTATACATTTTCCAACCTACCTGACCACCAACTTGTTTAATTTATTATTTTCATTCAGTTAATATTAAAGTATTGAATAATGGCAGAATTAAAGAAAATTCATGAAGCGATCCTTATAGGAGATTTACAGACTTCGGTTAATGTAACTAAAGAAGCACTGGAAGAAGGTACCGATCCTCAATCCATTATCAGGGAATATATGATTCCGGCCATGGATGAAATCGGATCGAAGTTTGAACAAAATGAAGCCTTTGTGCCGGAGTTGCTTATGGCAGCAAGGGCAATGAAAGGATCACTGGAACTGCTCAAGCCTCTGTTGGCCGAAACAGGTGCGAAACCAGAGGGAAAAGTAATTATCGGAACGGTTAAAGGTGACTTGCATGATATTGGTAAAAATATCGTTGCCTCCATGTTGGAAGGCGGTGGATTTGAGGTGAAAAATTTGGGCGTGGATGTACCTCCTGAGAAGATTGTAGAGGAAGTTCGAAAAAATGATTATAATATTGTTGCACTTTCTGCCCTGCTGACAACAACTATGCCAGCCATGAAGGATGTGATCGAAGCCCTTAAGGATGCAGGATTACGGGATAAGGTGAAAGTAATTATCGGTGGTCCGGCTGTTACACAGGAATTTTGCGAGGAGATAGGAGCGGACGGAACAAGCGACAATGCAAATGGAGCTGTTGGTTTGGCAAGGGAATTGGATTTGACCTAATGGGTAAGATCAAAGAAAAATTAAAAGAAAAGAAAGTATTGCTTTCTGACGGGGCCTGGGGTACTACTCTACATGCCATGGGATTGAGGTCGGGAGAATGTCCTGAACTATGGAACATTACTAACCGGGAGAAGGTTTTGAAAGTGGCAAAGGGCTATACGGAACTGGGCATCGATATGCTTGAAACAAATAGTTTTGGAGGGAGCCGGTTCAAACTTGAGCAATATGGATTAGGTGACAGGACATTTGAGCTGAACAAAACTGCTGCTGAGATTTCCTGGGAAGCTGCAGGTGAGAGCATTATTGTTTTAGGGTCCATGGGGCCAACTGGTAAAATTTTACTCATGGGTGAAGTGACTGAAGATGAGATGTATGAAGCATTTAAAGAACAAGCCATTGCCCTTGCTATGGGTGGCGCAGATGATGCATGCATAGAAACCATGTCGGCGCTGGATGAAGCAGTTTTAGCAATAAAGGCGGTAAAGGATAACACGAACCTGGAGATTGTTTGCACCTTTACTTTTGAAAAAACAGTGAAGGGAGATTATAAAACCATGATGGGAGTTACCCCGGAGCAAATGGCCCATGAAGTTATCAATGCCGGCGCTGAAATTATAGGAACGAACTGTGGCAATGGAATAAACGGAATGATACCTATAGTCAGAGAGTTGCGCGATTTTAGTCCGGGAATACCCATTCTTGTTCATGCCAATGCCGGCATTCCTCAAATAGAGGATGGTAAAACCATATTCCCCGAAACGACTGAAGAAATGGCTAAACAAGTTCCGGATATTTTTAAAGCCGGCGCCAATATCATTGGAGGTTGCTGTGGAACCACACCACAACATATTTTGGCAATTAAAAATGCAGTCCATAAACACATGAAATTTTAATTAAAATTAGAAATCCACCTTTTTTGATGGAGGTTATGTCCTTTTTTTGTTATACATGATAAAAATTATTGTGCCAAGTGCACTCCTTTG
>DAOVQI010000325.1 GCA_030628785.1 Bacteroidota bacterium | reverse complement strand
CTCCGATATTTCCGGATAAAAGGAAGTTTGTTCCACTTTATTACAAATATAATCAAAAATCCATGTCCTTCAAAGGACTATTTATGCTTAAAATACTTGTTCGGCTTACATGCGTGTTAACCCCGTAGGATTTTTTTCCAACGGGGTGAACCCCGTTTGATTCTTTCAGTATAACCCCGACAGGGCTGAGAACCCTGTCGGGGTTCACAGAATACCACTTCCAGAACAAGAAGGATTAAGACAGCCGCTTAGCGGTTATGAACCGCTTAGCGGCTAAAAAGGGCCCTGATGCAAAAGATAATAGAAAAGAGAAACTACACACCCCCAACCCCTCTTAATAGAGGGGAGCAACTCAGTATATGCAAAATAACTTATTACAAACTCCTAATTTTACTGCTACATTTTCCCCTTTAAAAACCTGCATGCAGTATATTTCTTCACATTAAATATTAGTCAGGGCTTGACTTTAAGTCAAACCCTGACTATGAATAAACATCCTTCTCTCAGCCGTCAGACCAACTGAAGTGGCCGGACGGCTCCTACACCCTTATCCGTCGTACCGAATAAAGTGGTCGGACGGCTTCACTCCCCTCCTTAAAGTCTTACAAATCTTTCTCGAAATTATGTAACAACGGACCATGTTATAGTTGGTAATTTTGTTCAAATGAAATTAAAGCAATGATGACAAAGATCAGGCAATTTTACCAGGTTGAAGGAATGACTTGCGCTTCCTGTGCAAAAAGTGTGGAAACCATGCTTTTTTCACTGGATGGCGTAAAGGAGGCAGTAGTAAATTTTACCGATGCATCGGTGTTTGTGGATTACCGGGAGGATTTGGTAAGTTTTAGCAGGATGCAGGAGAGGATCAGGGAAATAGGCTACCGGTTGGTTGCCAAAGATGAATTTACCATCGAAGAACAGGAACAGAAGGAAATCGAAAAGTTAAAAAGACAAAGAAGAAATGTTTTCCTGGCAATTTTGTTTAGTGTCCCGGTAGTGATTATTGCCATGATATTTCCTGATATCCCCTATGCCAACTGGATTATGTTTTTCCTGTCAATACCGGTTGTATTCGGATTTGGAAGCAGTTTCTTTATAATTGCATATAAAAGGGCAACACACCTGACTGCCAACATGGACACCCTGGTTGCCCTGAGCACCGGTTCAGCTTTTTTGTTCAGTGCTTTTAATACTTTTTTTCCGGAATATCTTGCAGGCAAAGGTATTGAGCCGCACGTTTATTTCGAGGCATCGGCTGTTATTATTTCTTTTATCTTACTCGGAAGATACCTGGAAGAAAAAGCTAAATCGAGGGCATCGGCATCCATAAAAAAACTAATGGATTTAGGTGTTAAAAATGCAAAAGTCATCCGGGATGGAAAGGAAATTGAAATTCCCGTAGATGAGGTAATTATTGGTGATATCATCCTGATCCATCCCGGCGAAAAGATCCCGGTTGATGGTAAAATTATTGAGGGGAATTCCTTTATCGACGAGAGCATGCTCACCGGCGAATCCATTCCAGTGGAGAAAAACACCGGGGACAACGTTATCGGGGCCACGATAAACAAAACCGGAAGCTTTAAGATGACTGCCGAAAGAATTGGAAGTGAAACCATTTTGTCGCAGATTATCCGGTTGGTAAAGGAAGCCCAGGGAAGCAAAGCACCCATACAAAAGCTGGCCGATAAAATAGCAGGAGTCTTTGTGCCTGTAGTTATCTCCATTGCCATCGTCAGTTTTATTATCTGGTATCTCCTTGGACCATCTCCACAGGTTACCTATGCGTTTGTAACTCTTGTAACCGTGCTTATCATTGCCTGCCCATGTGCCCTGGGCCTGGCAACACCTACTGCAGTTATGGTTGGTATCGGAAAAGCAGCCGAAATGGGAATTTTAATTAAAGATGCCCAAAGTCTTGAATTGACACGGGAAATCAATGCAGTTGTTTTAGATAAGACAGGGACGGTTACCAAAGGCAAACCGTTTGTAACAAACTGCCTTTGGGAGGATCCTTCAGATAAAGTGGAGATGATGTCAGTAATTCTGTCAGCCGAATTAAGATCGGAACATCCTTTGGCAAATGCGATTGTTGATTATATAAAAGAGTTAGGAATTAAAAAGGTGGAATTAAGCAATTTTAACAGCCTTACCGGAAAAGGAGTATCAGTTAAGTACAGAGGACACACTTATTTAATTGGCAACGAAAAATTTATAAATGAAAATAATATACAGGTTTTACCAAAACTGCAAAACTATGCTGAAAAATTTCATGCAGAGGCGAAAACCATCATTTATGCTGCCCGTCAGGATATTGTCCGTGTTGTTTTTGCAATAGCCGATCCTATTAAAGATACCTCGAAAGCTTCCATTCAACAATTGCAAAAAATGAACATCCAGGTTCATATGTTAACCGGAGATAATTTTCAAACGGCAAAAATTATCGCTGAACAAGCCGGGATAGAACACTTTAAATCCGAAGTCCTGCCTCATGAAAAATTAGATTTTATCAAAGATTTACAGGATGATGGACTAAAAGTTGCCATGGTGGGAGACGGAATAAACGACTCACCTGCCCTGGCTCGTGCAGATATTGGTATTGCAATGGGAACAGGCACTGATGTTGCCATTGAGAGTGCTGAGATTACACTGATTAAAGGAGATCTGGGTAAAATAGTTACCGCCATAGATCTCTCTAAAAAGATTGTTAAAACCATTAAGCAAAATCTTTTTTGGGCATTCTTTTATAATATAATCGGTATTCCGATTGCTGCCGGCATCCTGTACCCTGTAAACGGCTTCCTGTTGAACCCAATGATCGCAGGAGCAGCTATGGCTTTTAGTTCAGTTTCGGTGGTATTGAACAGTTTGCGGTTAAAGAATAGAAAAATAAGGCAGTCCACAGTCGGTAGTCTTCAGTCGGCAGTCTTCAGTCGGCAGTCTTCAGTCGGCAGTCGGCAGTCGGCAGTCGGCAGTCTACAATCATGAGACCCTAAGGGTTTTTAAAAACCCTTAGGGTCTGATTCAGATAACAATTATTTTTTATTATTAACCATTAAACTTTAAAAATCATGAAAACAAAAGTTTTATTTTCATTTTTATTGAGTGCATTTCTAATTATTGGATCTGCAAATGTGTATTCACAGGAAGATGTGAAAGAGACAACCAAAGTTACCTGTACACAAAAAGGTGAAGTGACCAGTTTCAAGGTTTACGGAAACTGTGGGATGTGTGAAAACCGGATTGAAAAAGCCGCGCTTGGAGTAGAAGGAGTAAATTCTGCCGACTGGGATAAGGAAACGAAAATGTTAAAACTTACCTGCGACGTTTCGAAGGCGAAGGTTGAAAAAGTTCATAAGGCAATTGCCAAAGTTGGTCATGATACCGATAAGGCAAAAGCAGATGATGAAGTTTATTCTAACCTGCCCGCATGTTGTAAATACGACAGGAAATAAGAAAAAACAGTCGTCAGACCACTTGGAGTGGTCTGACGACTGTTTTTTTTACTAACATTCCTTCTTTTCTTTCTCTTCCAAAAGCTTCTCGTAAAGCTTTTGGTACTTCTCTGATAGTTCAAGATTTTTCTTGTGAATTTTATTTATCTCTTTCAGCAACCCAATATTTTCTTTCCTGATTTTTTCCAGCTCATTATCTTTACTAATATACGACCCTGCATCCTCATTAACTTTTTCTAATCTGCCATCTTTCAACCATATCTCACCGGTACCATTAATTAACCAATTGGCATTTAAGGAAGGCCAATAGTCAAGTATTTGCTTTACTATTTTTAAGCCTACAGGATTTGTCCCGCGTGCCAGATTATTAACTTGTTGTTTCGTAACTCCCCAAGCCTTAGCAAGCTTAGTTTGAGATGTCCCCGTTGTTTCCAACACCTTATTAAACCTTTGGTTTAGTGACATTATATGTTTTTTTGAAAAAAAGTAAATATATTACTTGACTTTAGTAAATTAATTCCTTTACTTTACAATATCAATTTAAGACTT
>DAOVQI010000234.1 GCA_030628785.1 Bacteroidota bacterium | reverse complement strand
TGACCAACAACAAAGGTTTCTTCAACACTCCTGTTGCTACCGTTAATTTTAACCAATTTTCCCTTGCATAATACCCAGATATCACCATTTTTATCCACTACCAGGTCGGTTGGATTGTCTCCGACATGTATGGTTTCAATAACCTGGTCGGTGGTAACATCGATCACGCTTACCGTGCTGTCATTTGTCCAACCGCCGCTATTGGCAACAAACACATAATTACCTGATTTGACTATATTTTCCGGGCCGTTTCCTACATCAATACTATTCGTTAGCTCGAGTGCTACCAGATCGATGACATACACCTTCCCTGCAGAATTACCATTTGAAAGATACCCTTTATCGTTATCAATGCCAATAAAATACCTGGGATAATCAACCCCTGTAATAGTGCCCAGGGATTGAAACGATTCCATATCCACCACTTCAACCTTCTGCGAATTATTCACCACAATAAAACCTTTGTTACCTGCTACTCCAAACGACTGAACAACATCACCCAGTATGCGACCATTGATCAATTGAAAAAGATTATTCGTCACCTTGGTTGAATCAATATCATAATAACTTATGGATCCGTTATTATTCATGAAACCACCTTCATTTGTGATAAAAACTCCATGTAAATAGCCGGTGTCAATGGGTTTTTCATCATCTTTTGAACATGAAACGAAAATTGTAGTAAGGATCGTTGCAATTAATAAATGTTTTTTAAAAATTTTCATGATTTTGTAATTTTTTAAATTGTTCAATTAAAGATTTTGTAACTATTCATTTTTCAAGAGTCTCTATTTTTTTTTATGTTATAGGTTATAGGTTAATAGTTATAAGTTATAAAAACCAGCAGCATCTAGTAGTTCGTTTTTGAGATAACATATCAATAAAAAAAATCTAATTACTCTAATTTCTCCCAAAATGATGCATAATTGACCTAAACAATACCCAAATTTACTCGTCTGACCACTAAAATGCATTAACTTTTTACATAAATCATAACATAACTGCAATGTTTCAAATCTAAACTAGTCGCCCGGTAGCAGTAGTGGTCTGACGAGTATCATAACATACGGATTGGTTACATTTTTTTTTCGATTCCAATTCTCAACGAGAAATAAAACGCCCTTCCCGGCATGGCATATGACCTGATCACCTGGTATTCCTGGTTAAATAAATTTTTAATTTTCAATTGTATAGTAGAATTTGCCATTTTCTTACCCAAATTGAAACCCAGCACAAAATCCGATACATTATAAGCCTCCATTTCGAACATAGGGTTACTATCTTCTGTTGTATATCTCGGACCAGTGAACCGGTGATATACGGATAAATATATTTGTTTGTAACTAATGGCAATTGAACCGTTAGCGGTGTTTTTGGGTACATACCGGAGTTGCTTTCCGATGATAGGATTGTTTTCCTCTATCTTTTCGTTTGTTGAAAGTGTATATGAAAAAGTAGCGTGAACTTTTATTCTGAATAATCCTGATTGTTGAGTGAATTGTAATCCGCTTTCCATACCTCTTACCCATACAAGCTTACTGTTTTCGGGATGCCAGAACCCTGATCCCGGGACCCATTGTATCCAGTTGTGTATTTTGTTGGTATAAAGATTAAGATCAAGTGCTAATCGTGGATCCTCATGATTTGAATCAAACACATTCCATCCCATTCCCAGATCACCTCCCCAGCCTTTCTCAGGCAATAAATCAGGATTTCCTCCAGGATTCCAGTATTTTTCATTAAAAGAAGGTATACGAAACTTATTCGAGAGATTAGCTCTAAGAAATAATCTTTTATTTAAAATTTGATAGTTAAATCCAAGTGAATACAACAATCCAGGATCCCTGTATTTTGAAAACATTCTTCTTAAAGTAAAATTTGTCACTAAACCGGAAGATTTAAATTTGACACCTGTGAAAATATCGGTATGATTTTCTTCTTCACTACCGGTATAATTACCGGTTTTTGCAGAATGAAATGAATACACACCACCAACATCCAGTGAAACGTAACGGTTTAAATAATACCTGTAATTAATATCGCCAAGGATCCTGCCGGTATTTATTCTTGAATCAATAGAATAAAAATCATCTGATGCATTGTTTTTATCAGTATATCGAAGGTAATCATACAAATATGCGGTTTTGATCTCAAGGCTGGACTGTCTGAACAGCTTGCTCCATTTTACAAAAGCTTTAAACGAACTGTCGTGTTGTACCTGGTTGCTCTGTCCATAAGATCCCATTATCTCCGGTATTTCTTTTTGTTTTACCTGGTACCATAAACCAAAGTCTATACTGTTGTTGTTATTGAGTTTAAGGTATCCGTTCTGGATTATTCCAACATTTCTTAGTTGGTTGTGTCCAAGTCGTAATTCAGGATTTCCGGATTTTTCAATATCCCTGTATGGAAAATCATTTTCTGCACTGTTATAAAATCCGTAGATCTTATATTGAATTTGCGGACTACCGAACATGATTTTAAATCCATAATTTCGGTATTCAAAACTTCCGTATTCAGCTGAAAGTTTAACATCATAACGGTTGTCCCAATCCGGGCTATTTTTAATGACCACCGAACCGCCAAATGTTCCGTTTCCATATACTGATCCGGAAGCTCCATGGTTGATCAATATCTCTTCAAAAAAATAACCGGGTATTAATGAAAGGTCAATTCCACCGGTAGTAATTGAATTGACCGGAAAACCGTTCCATATCACAGAAGTATGATTCGGACCGCTTCCTCGTAGTGATATGGTTGCCAGAGAACCGGATATGCCATATAAAGGAATATTAACAGAAGTTAAGCTGGATAAAATCTCTCCGAGATTGGATGAACCGTTGTATAAAATAGCAGATGAATCGATCCTGGTAATTTTCTTGTCTTCGGAAAAATAAGAATACCGTGACTGGATTATTTTTACCTCGGAAATATAATGCAGTGTATCGGAGGCAAATCCAACCAGGGGAGAAAGAAGGCTCCATCCCAGGATTAATACATAATATGCTTTTCGGATTGACAATTTAACAGATTAATGTTTATCCCGAACACAATATTATTATGGCAGGTCTTCTGACTTACTCCCTTTTTGACCCGCCTTCCCATCCGGCAGTTGCCGGTCAGTGGCCAGGGTGATCAAAAAGTTAAAGGAGATCACAGCAGCGGGTACTGTTCAGGAATTTCCGTCATCGGGCGGTTCACCTGATTCCCTTTTCATCAAATGGCAGGAATCAACCATTTGAAACCATAATCAAAACAAAGATAGGAAAAGTTTTGGTTTTTAGTTTGTAGTTTGTGGCCTGCCCCGTGAAATGCGACGCTTGCCCTGCCTGCCCCGCAAGGAAGAATGACTGTGTCGGGGTTAAATTTGAGGTACGAAAACATTTCACTAGGGAAGGAGCATATTTCACTGGGGTTTGTAGTTTTTAGTTTTGGGATACGGGTTGCAAGTTAATTGTTAACTGATATTAGTTATTTGTTGAATGTTACAGGTTTTTTCTCACATCCGTCGGACCGGCTCAAGCCTGCCCGAAAGAATGAATTCTTTCATTCAGGCGGGCGGTCGGACGGATTTCCACCCTTCTGCCGTAGGCCTGCCTGAATGACTTCGGTCGGGCGGGTATCTTTTATCTTTTCTTCATCACCAAGTCTCCCCTCTCCCAGTCTCAGCTCTTCTCAACCAGCACCCAGTATCCAGTATCCAACACCTAATCCATTAACTATTCAATTTTTACTTTATACTTCTTCCTTTTATATTTATCTTGTATAAAAATTTTAACTAATTTGCTACTCGTTACATTTGATTTTCTGCAAACCAAACTTGATGTTTAAACATTTGTTTTCCAGATGAACTAAATCTTTTTAAAGTTTTCGAATTAATTAAAAGAAAATCTAAAAAAAGTAAGCCAATAATTATTGAGTTAATCCTTTTCTATCTGTTTAATTCGGTTAAGAGATTTTTATTAGTTTTATGGAAGAAATTTTAATTAAGAATTAAAGTATAAGGATACAAAAAAATCATTCATTCATGAATCAGGAAGAGGCCAGGGTTAGGATCGAGAAACTCAGAAAAGAACTAAATGATCACAACCATAAATATTATGTTCTGTCTCAGCCATCCATAAGCGATTTTGAGTACGATCTACTAATGCAGGAGCTAATAACGCTGGAAAATAAATACCCTGAGTTATACAATGAGAATTCCCCTTCACAGAGGATCGGGGATGACACCCGTAAAGAATTCGAGCAGATTTTGCACAAATATCCGATGATGTCGCTTGGAAATACATACTCACGTGAGGAACTCACTGAATTTGATAAGAGGGTAAAAAAAACGATTGGTACTCATATTGAATATGTTTGTGAATTAAAGTATGATGGAGCAGCTATTGGATTAACTTATGAGTTTGGAAAACTTAAACAGGGTGTCACCCGGGGGGATGGTGTAAGGGGTGATGATGTAACAGCAAATGTAAAGACAATCAGGAGTATTCCACTTGTACTAAGAGGCTGTGGCTTTCCGGAATCATTTGAAATACGCGGTGAAATATTTATACCAAAAGACGATTTTGAGAAGCTGAATGCTGAACGGGAGAAAAACGGGGAAATACCCTTTGTCAATCCAAGAAATGCCGCTTCGGGAACCCTGAAGACCCAAAACTCCTCACTTGTTGCCAAACGTCCTTTGGATTGTCATTTATACCACTTATTGGGGGATAATCTTCCGTATAACTCACATCATGAGAACATGCAAAAAGCAAGAGAATGGGGTTTTAAGATCCCTTCTCATATGGAGAAAAGCAACAACCTGCAGGAAGTTTTTAAATTTATTGAAAAGTGGGATTCAGAAAGGGAAAATTTGCCTTTCGATATTGATGGTATTGTAGTTAAAGTCAACTCATATTTGCAGCAAAGTCAATTGGGTTTCACGGCAAAATCACCACGTTGGGCTATTGCATATAAATTCAAGGCGGACCAGGAAAAAACCAGGTTAGTATCCATCGATTACCAGGTAGGACGTACAGGTACTGTAACACCGGTTGCTAATCTTGAACCTGTATTTCTCGCCGGCTCGACGGTTAAAAGAGCGTCTTTACACAATGCCGATCAGATTGAACTTCTCGATATCCATTACGGGGATATAGTCTATATTGAAAAAGGTGGAGAGATCATTCCTAAGATTGTAGGTGTTGACAAAAGCTTAAGAGTGCCCGGCAGCAGGTCAGTCCAATTCATTACAAATTGCCCTGAATGCGGCACATCCCTGGTTAGGAAAGAAGGTGAAGTCAATCATTATTGCCCGAATGAGTTAAATTGCCCACCACAAATTAAGGGTAAAATTGAGCATTTCATCAGCAGAAAGGCAATGAATATCGAGGGACTTGGCGAGGAAACCATTGATCTGCTGTTTCAAAACCAGCTAATAAGAAACGTTGGTGACCTTTATGATCTGAAAAAGGAACAGATCGTTCCGTTGGAAAGGCTGGGCGAAAAATCTGCCGAAAACATTATCAAGAGCATTGAACAATCGAAAGAAGTGCCTTTTTCGAGGGTATTATTTGCCATTGGTATCCGGTTTGTTGGGGAAACCGTTGCCAAAACCTTAGCCGGTCGATTCCGGTCGATCGAGCAACTTAAAAATGCCAATTTTAATGAATTGACCGATGTTGAAGAAATTGGTAATAAGATAGCTGAAAGTATAATCGAATTCTTTTCAAAAAATAAAAATCTTTTATTAAT
>DAOVQI010000315.1 GCA_030628785.1 Bacteroidota bacterium | reverse complement strand
TAAGATGTTAAAATTTATTATTATATCTCATTATTAGCATAATATTTTAAATCTAATCATAAAGTTAAACAGTAGTAGTGGTCTGACGAGTAACATTATGGCTTCCAATTCAAACTAAAATTCAAAGCAATGTTTCCATCCCAGTCTGATCTCTTAACAGCAGCAGTGGTCTGACGAGTATCAACAATCACGATTCAGCCACCCTGTATTTCCTCTCATTAAGATAACCAAAGATGGCCAGTATAATTAAAGTAATAACGGAGTAGTAAACAAATGAAGGTACGGGTACAGGATCGCCCTGTGCGTAGGAATGCAAACCGGACAGGTAATAATTAACCCCAAAGTAGGTCATTAACACCGAGCTAAATCCAATTAAAGCGAAGAGGTTAAGTGCAAACTTGCTTTTTAAACCGGGGATTTGACGCATATGGATAATGAATGCGTAAATAAAAATGGTTACCAGGGACCATGTTTCCTTAGGATCCCAGCCCCAATATCTGCCCCATGACTCGTTTGCCCAGACTGCACCCAGCAAGGTCCCAGCGGTTAAAAAATACAAACCCAGGATCAAGGTCATTTCAACAATCCGTGTTATGGAAAAGATTTGTTCCTGTAAAGAAGTTTTATTCTTTTCGGTTTTTAATACATAAAGCACAAGGTTCAGAAACCCCAGAATGGCTCCCAATCCAAGAAATCCATAGCTGGCTGTAATAATGGAAACATGCAGGGTAAGCCAATACGATTTTAAAACCGGTACGAGATTCGTAATTTCAGGATTCATCCAGCTTAAATGAGCCACAAACAAGGTTAGGGATGAGAGAATGGCTGTTGCTGACAAGGCAAGGGGAGCCTTTTTTGCAAAAATAAACCCGGCAAGCATGGTTACCCACGCAATATATATCATTGATTCAAAACCATTACTCCATGGTGCATGTCCCGAAATATACCACCTGGCTGCCAATCCCAGGGTATGAGCCAAAAATCCCACAAATAAAAGATATTTTACACCCGAAACAACCGGTTTAATGTTAAAACCCGGAGTTAAAATCCGGATAATCAGAATAATCAGAAAAAACAACCCTATTAAGCCATAAAAGGGAAACAATCGTTTAAAAACATACAGATTATAATATAATATTTCAAGGTTGGATTTTGTTTTTGAAGGAATAATTGTCTTACCTTTTATTTGCTGGAATTTTTTAATGGATTCCAGATATTCGTCCGGCACAAACCAATTCCCCGTAGTTTTTGCTTCATTCAATGCTTCAAGGTATAACTGAAAAACACCTTTAACAAATAGGGAGTCGTCTTTTGGAACAACTCGAAAAGCATTATTTGGCGAAAACCATGCATGGTTTTCATCTCCTTCCTTGGGAAAAATTTTTAGAAAGGCACCTGTATAGATCAAATAACAGATGTTTACCCGTTCATCAACATAAATAATTTCTTTATCAAACTTACTTCGGGCTCCCGGCTTTTTGGAAAAAGCTTGTTCGACGAGATTCTGTATTCTATAGGTCTTTCCCTTATCAAAATCAAAGAAATCATTAAAAGCAGCATAGTCCCCTCTTACTCCAAGCATCCTTGATAATTCGGAATTTGAAATTTTTATCAGGGGTACATTCTGCCAAAAAAGTGGATCAGAAAGCATACTGAGAAAAACCTGTGATGAAAACAATCCTTCGAATTTTTCCTTACGGGAAACTTTCCTGATCACATCCGAAGCCAATGTATTGACAGGCTCTATCCGCCCATCCTTGTCCTGGATCAAAAGCTGTCCGAAATTTTTTGCATGCGCAAAATCTATGGTATGACTATTTATTTGAGCAATATCAACATTTTGTGCCTTAACCGTAATACTTTGAAGGAAAAAGCCCGATGAAAAGAAAAGGACAATAAAAACAAACGTAAGATTTTTTGGCTTTGCTGTTGAACTCAGTGTCAGGCTACGAAATCTGCTGTTCTTGTTCAAAATCGATAGAACAATACCCAAGGTTAATAAAAAATACCCAACATATGTAACAAAAGTACCAAGGAAATCGTGATTAACCGCAAGGAAAGTGCCCATTTCATCCTTATCATACGAGGACTGGAAAAACCGGTAACCCTTATATTTCAAAACATTATTCATAAATATCCGGAAAGGCTTTTCCACGTTGTTTTGTTCATCAATCACGATGACTTCACTTGCGAATGAAGACGGACTCATTGATCCCGGATATCTGTCCAGCTGAAAATCCTTTAATTGAAGTGAGAAAGGAAGTTCGAATAATTTTGTGCCGTATGTAAGTTTTACGTTTATACCCTCTATATAAATTTCGTTTTCCACTCTTTCCTGACCCATTTTATTTAAAAGTAAAACTTCTTTTATTTCTTCTTTGCCTGAAACGCTGAATTTCAGCACATTAACTGATGCATGATAAGGATCTTCCGGTACGGGAATCCATTTTGCTGTGGCTTTGTCATAAAAGTCCAGTAGAACAATTTGTTGATCAAAAAGGGTATATATTTTCCCTTTTTCAAAAGGGTACAAAATCCCTTTCTCAAGATCCTCAGCCTCTCCGCCCATCATTGGTCTAACCTGACCATCTTCAGGGAACTGAATAATAAGACCGGAATCCTTATGAAAAATGAAAATGGCATCTGTATTGGTAGGTTCATTAAAATTAAAAAACAATTCCCCATGAATTTTTTGTTCCCCTTTTTTTAAAAAAATCTGTTGGCGCTTTTCCTTTCCGGAAATAATCAGTGATACAATGGGTTCACCTTCCGGATCGGGAATAATCCTTTGTGATGCATTCGGAATGTAATCGGTCAACTCAACATGGATTCGTTTTCCGTTTAGTTTTATGTTTTTTCGGAAAGAATTTTTCAGTCCTTTGGAAAACATTGTATTTTTTTCGGATACTTTTTTGGTGGAGCCGTTATCAAGTACGACCCTTATAAATGTTCCACCCGAAGTCAATTTGTTTATAACGGCACCTTCCCTGATATGCATTGTTCCTTCAAAACCAAAATACCGTGTAAACGCGGCACCCAGAATAATCAACAAAAAGGAAAGATGAAACAAGAACAGGGTGTTTTTCTTTCTTTTATACATCCGTGTTAGTATGATCCTCCCTGTTAAATTAACAGCAATGAAAAAAATCAATATTTCAAACCATTTGGCATTATAAACCATTGCTCTTGCGGCAAGAGTTCCGTAATCATTTTCCACAAAGGTTGCAACTGCAATCGATATGGCAAAGATGATTAAAAGAGCCCCCATAAGCTCCGGAGAGAGGATTATTTTAACGTATCTGAATTTATTCACTTCGTTCATGAGATCGCCCCGATAGCCATCGGGGCTAAGTTCAATGTTTATGGCTTGATAATGGTTAATTTCATTATACTTTGCATTTTTAAGTCGACTGCCCACTGCCGACTGCTGACTGTGGACTGCCCGCCCGAACGTACCGTTCGGTACGGTCGGGCCGACTATTAACTAATTAATTATGAAACCTGAAAATTAAGGTTTTTTTTAATTTGTGAAACTATGTTCTTAATCCGTTTGCCGTTTCTTTGATAATATCCCAGGCTCTCACTATATGGTCTTCGTGAACATTAGTCTGAGCTGTGACCATCCGGATAACATAATTGCCATGGAGTTTTGTATGAGTGAGATACAATTTTCCTGTTTTATTGATTTGTGTCAATAATATCTCATTCAAATGATTTATCTCATCACGGTTCTTGATTTGTTGAGGTCTGTACCGGAAACAAACAGTATTTAATGGGACAGGTGCCATAATTTCAAAGGATGTATCATTTTCAATGATTTTATGGAGTTTCTGTGCCAATGAAACATGGTAACGAATTTTTTCCTGTAAACCACTAATCCCAAAACTTCTTATAACGAACCATAATTTCAGAGCCCTAAACCGCCGCCCCAGAGGTATTCCCCAATCTCTGTAATCATTTACCCCGCCCCTTGATCTGGTTTTAAGATATTCAGGCAGTATCTCCAACGTCTTGATCAATGCCTCTTTGTCTTTTACAAAATAGGCCGAACAATCAAAGTTGGTAAACATCCACTTATGGGGATTAAACACGAAACTGTCGACATTTTCAATTCCT
>DAOVQI010000407.1 GCA_030628785.1 Bacteroidota bacterium | reverse complement strand
GATTAAATGTTGAGATTTTTTTTGTGAAGCTATATTCTAACAGATTTTTATTATGACCGGAAAAGAAATCATTAAAAAAGCCTTTGGCTTGCAGGAAGTGGAACGTATTCCCTGGATCCCTTTTGTCGGATGCCAAGGAGGGAAGTTAATAGGAAAAGATGCAGAGGAATACTTAAAATCTGCTGAATTTATTGTTGCAGGAATCGACGAAGCCATTAACCGTTATAACCCGGATGGTTTACCGGTGATGTTCGACCTGCAGATCGAAGCTGAAGCCTTAGATTGTGATGTGATTGCTTTGGTCGATCCGATGACAAGCCAGATAGGACCCGATCAGTTCAGGCAATTTATTTCACCTGCAGCCACTGAGATTTTTAGTTTTATCCGGTCAAAAGGTGCCATGGGATCCTTCTTTGTCTGTGGTTATGCACAACAGAATATTGAGGTTATGTGCGATTGTAAACCCGATAATGTATCCATTGATGAGAACATACCGTTGGATTATGTCAGAGAGGTTTGCCTGAAGAACAATATCAGTTTTGGAGGGAATATGAAACTTACCGTGGTGTTACTCATGGGAACAAAGGAAGATTGTCAGACCCATGCCATGGAATGTATGGAATTGGCAGGAAATTCAGTGTTTATCAAAGTTCCGGTCAGGAGAAATCCATTAAGTGAAATGAAGTCTTGTTTTTTTGATTTTCAAAAAATAAGCGTATATTTAACACTTCTAACAATTTTTATCATATTTTGGAAACTAAACCAGTTCAGTCGATTTTTCTCAAACACTTTATATTATGGAAGGTTTTCACTTACTTGACTGGCTCGTCCTTGGTATTTTCGGACTTGGTTTAATTGGCATCATAGTCTGGGTTAGCAGGATGAAAGAAGATACATCCACTGATTATTTTCTTGCCGGTCGTGATGTCACCTGGTTAGCGATTGGCGCTTCAATTTTTGCCTCAAACATTGGATCGGAACATCTGGTCGGTCTGGCCGGTGCCGGTGCCTCGAGCGGGATGGCCATGGCCCATTGGGAAATGCATGGATGGATGATCCTTGTATTGGGCTGGGTCTTTGTCCCTTTTTATTCCCGGAGTATGGTCTTTACCATGCCTGAATTCCTGGAAAGAAGGTATAATGCGGCATCGCGATCATTTTTATCCATAATTTCCCTGGTTAGTTATGTCCTTACAAAAGTAGCTGTGACAGTATACGCTGGGGGTATTGTGTTTAAACAGGTGTTCGGAATAGAAAGCTGGATGGGGATTGACTTTTTCTGGATAGGGGCAATTGGACTGGTGGTTTTAACGGGAATCTATACCGTAATTGGTGGTATGAAGTCGGTGCTTTACACGTCGATTCTTCAAACACCTATCCTACTGGTAGGATCAATATCAATACTAGTAATTGGGTTGGTGAAACTTGGCGGTTGGGATGAGCTTAAGATGATCTGCGATAGCAATGTTACCGGATATGGTGATACGATGACAAGTCTTATCCGGTCGTCAAAAGATCCGGATTTTCCATGGACAGGTGTAATATTGGGATCGGCGATCATTGGATTTTGGTATTGGTGTACTGATCAATATATCGTTCAAAGGGTACTGTCAGGTAAGAACCAAACCCAGTCACGAAGAGGTGCCATTTTTGGCGGATACCTGAAGCTCCTTCCTGTATTTATTTTTCTTATTCCCGGAATGATCGCTTATGCATTAGACCAGAAAGGTGTTATTGAACTGACCAGTTCTGATGCAGCTTTCCCAACACTGGTGTCTGAGCTATTACCGATTGGTATGAAAGGACTTGTTGTCGGTGGTCTGATGGCGGCACTTATGAGCTCGCTCGCTTCACTTTTCAATTCTTCGGCAATGCTGTTTACAGTTGATTTCTACAAGAAATTCCGACCGGAAACCAGTGAAAAACGGTTGGTTTTTGTCGGACGGATAGCAACAATTGTTATTGTTATCCTTGGCATTTTATGGATTCCTGTTATGAAGAGCATAGGGAAAGTTCTGTATGAGTACCTGCAGGATGTTCAGTCGCTTCTTGCACCCGGAATTGCATCTGTTTTCCTGCTGGGTGTATTTTGGAAAAGAACATCTCCTGCTGCCGGATTCAGTGGATTAGCCACAGGCTTCGTACTTGGAATGACAAGATTGGCACTTAAAGTTTTCGAGGCAGGTCTAAATCCCGATGGATTTATTTATAAAGTATTTGTCGCACCTAACTGGCTTCACTATGAAATTTATCTCTTTGTTTTGTGTCTTGCGGTAATTGTGATTGTAACATATTTTACCAAACAGGCATCAAAAGAAAAACTGATCGGGTTAACCTATGCCTCTTCAACACCTGAACAAAAAGCAGCAACACGGGCTAGCTGGAATAAATGGGATGTGATTAACTCGGCTGTTATTTTGGGTGTGATCGTATTATTTTATATTTATTTCTGGAAATAATTATATTTTATTTCACAGTGTAAACCTATAACTTTTAACGTATAACATATAACATTCTGTTTCCTTTCATTTCAAAAACTGATTAGTTACTAAAATATTAATCCATGAATAAATTTTACACCGAGTATGATAAATTTCTTGTGGCAGTCGATTGCATCATTTTTGGATTTGATGAAGGCGAATTAAAATTATTATTAATCAAGAGGAATTTCCCTCCGGCACAGGGTGAATGGTCTTTAATGGGAGGATTTTTGAAAAAAAGGGAAAGTCTGGATGATGCAGCAAGCAGGGTTTTGCAACGCTTGACGGGTTTGTCCAATGTATATCTTGAGCAGCTGTATTCTT
>DAOVQI010000218.1 GCA_030628785.1 Bacteroidota bacterium | reverse complement strand
ATTTACCTGCCCTGTGAAATACGAAGTATTTTTTGCAAAGCTAAAATTACTTCACAGGGTAAATAATTTGGTACTTGATATTTGTGATTTTCATATTTATAACTAAAACTTTTAGTTTATAGACAGACTCTAATTAATTGAGTCATTAACTTAAATTTCTTGTAACCATGTCAACATTGGAAGAAAAATACAAAGTATTTCAGGAACGAAATCAAGCTGCTGAATTAGGAGGTGGACAAGATAGAATTGAAAAACAGCATAGCTCAGGGAAGAAAACCGCACGCGAACGAATTAACGATTTGATTGATCCGGGAACCTTTGTCGAAACCGACAAACTCGTGGTTCACCAGTGCAGGGATTTTGATATGGACAAAAGAAAAATTTCAGGAGACGGAATCATAACAGGATATGGAAAAATAGATGGACGATTGGTGTATGTATTTGCACAGGATTTTACCGTTTTTGGTGGCACCCTGTCGAGAACCAATGCTGATAAAATAGTAAAGTTGATGGATCTGGCCATGAGAATGGGAGCTCCTGTGATTGGACTTAACGACTCAGGTGGAGCAAGAATACAGGAAGGTGTTCGGAGTCTGGCCGGATATGCCGACATATTTTACAAGAATGTTATGAGTTCGGGCGTTGTTCCGCAAATCTCTGCCATTCTTGGTCCTTGTGCAGGTGGAGCAGTATATTCCCCGGCTTTAACCGACTTCATCGTGATGGTAAAAAAGACAAGTTACATGTTTGTAACCGGGCCTGATGTTATTAAAGCTGTTACACACGAAGACGTGACAAAGAATGCACTTGGCGGAGCAATGACCCATAATACAAAAAGTGGCGTTGCTCATTTTGCTGCTGAAGATGACGAGCAAGCCATGATGATAATCAGGGAGTTGCTGAGTTTTCTACCATCCAATAATATGGAAGACCCACCCGTAAAACCTTGTCTCGATGATATCAACAGGGAAGATGAAAAACTTCAGACTATTATTCCTGCTGATCCCAATAAGCCTTATGATATGAAAGAAATTATAACCTCCGTTGCTGATGATCATAACTATTTAGAGGTTATGCCCTATTATGCCGAAAACCTTATTATCGGTTTTATTAGGTTAAATGGAAGGCCTGTTGGAGTTGTTGCGAATCAACCTGATGTCCAGGCCGGCGTTCTCGATATAAACTCATCTATTAAAGGAGCCAGGTTCATAAGATTTTGTGATGCCTTTAATATACCCATCATTACATTTGAAGATGTTCCAGGATTCCTTCCAGGCACAATCCAGGAGTTTGGAGGAATTATTAAGCATGGAGCACAATTATTATATGCTTATTGCGAAGCTAATGTGCCTAAAATTACTTTAATTACCAGAAAGGCATACGGAGGTGCATACTGTGTTATGGCGAGTAAGCATATTGGTGCAGATGTTAATCTTGCGTACCCTACAGCGGAAATTGCCGTAATGGGTCCTGAGGGTGCTGTAAACATCCTTTACCGGAATGAAGAAGATAAAGCAAGCAAGGTTGAAGAATATAAAGCCAATTTTGCCAATCCGTATAAAGCGGCAGAACTCGGATATATCGATGAAATTATAAATCCAAGAGAAACCCGGAAGAAACTCATTCAGGCCCTCGAAATGTGTAAAAACAAAGTACGTTCAAATCCCCCTAAAAAACATGGAAATATTCCCCTGTAGGATAATTAGGTCTTAAATAAAAATTTTGTAACCATTCAGTTATTCATTTTATATTTCATCAAATCCGGAATATTGGAATACTGCCCGCCCGTACCGAACGGTACGTTCGGGCGGGGAATATTGTACCAAAGGCATCACTATTTTCTGTTTTAGTCATTTCCAATTTTAGGCATTTTACATTTTAGTCACTTCTTTATTAGACATTATTTCTTCAGGCACTTCTTCCGGAATTCTTTTCCGAAGGATCCCGGGTGGTTTATTATTGAATAAAACTCATCAATATACTGAAGCGTGCTTTCAAGGTGATGACTATCAAGTAAGGAAAAATTCTGATACAAATCATAGATTTCTTGCTTCTTCGAATTAAAAATAGAAAAATAGAATTTCATTTCTTTTCTTGATTTGCAAATACCTGTAAATGAACGGTCTGAACCATTATTTCCCAGTCCTTTTAAACTCACGCGATAGGGTGCATCAATAATTCCTGCCCAGTCAAAATCATACGGAACAGGAATATACGGCTGAAAAGGGTCGAGTAATATGAGTTTTATATTATGGAGGACCCTTATTGACCAATCATTATTAATTATCAAGTACTGAAACAATGTAAATATGGTAAAATTGTACTCTTCCATATCCTTGACAGAAAAGTTCTTTACATTTAATATCTCTCCCCCATTTCGTTTAGCTACATGCTTGGGACGTTCAATAAAAAAAGCATAACTTCTTATGGAAACCGAAGGAAAGTTTTCATCGAGATAAGTTATGTCCAATAAGCGAACCCGGAAACTATAGGGTGTTAGAATATTATAGAGTTTGTATACCAGATATTCTTTAAATAAAAATTGTTCATATTTCTGGTCCCCACTCGTGCAGTGGGTTACGAGTTTTAGCCAGTTATGTCCCTCGAACAAGGTGTTTTTCTTGTTGCTACCGCTAAATTCAATCTTCAAAGGAGGGAAATCACAATGTTCCGGATCCTTCCTGAAATTGCCCCTAGTACTGAGCTTGACTTTTAAACTGATGGTTTTCCCCAATTGGTCAATATAACTGAGAACAGCTTTGTGCTTTTTAGGATTCTCTCCCACATCCTTCATTACCGAATCAATTTTTGTTAATATATTCACACTGAGAATCTTATCTGATTCAAATAACCGGTTAAATGAATCCTTCGACTGAGATAATGATAAATATCCACAAAGAAAAAAAACAGAAAGAACCAAAAGTCGTCTGGAAATAAAATAGGTCATGTGTATAATGCTTTCTGAATAATAAAAGGTTTCATAGATGATAGCTATTTCCGTGCCAATCTTCACAACTAACTTTGTATCACCAAAATAGGATTTTTTTATTTCCAATAAGAAAAATGATCTTGATAAATTTTGTTCGAAACCGGACAGGTAATATTCAAAACCGAACATTAAAAAGGTTAAGGTAGCAGTTGCAGGAATAAGTCTCCAGTCGGCCCGCCCGTACCGAACGGTACGTTCGGGCGGGCAGTCTCCAGTCGGCAGTCTCCAGTCGGCAGTCTTCAGTCGGCAGTCGGCAGTAAGAGAGCAAAGCACAGAGTATATGGCGCAAAGAGGCGAGTGGGCGAAGGAGTTACTAGGTGAAGGAGCCAGCAGGCAGTAGGACGAAGCTCCGGTTCGTCATTTTGTTAAGGTTGAGGTGAAAGTAGCAGTAGGCAGTATTCAAGTATGCAATCAATAAATAAATGAGGCTCAAATTCGAGAAAACTAAGCACCCTTAATTATTGAGGAATAATAAACCAACAACTAAACCTATATGTAAGAGAAAGGGTGAATCTGAACCTCATTTATGTCTATTCAGCCTAATATTAAAACGGAAATTAAGGTATTTTATTATTATAATCAAATTTCTATGAAAAAAAATTGCAGTTTTAGTGATTATTCAGAAAATTTTCAAGTAATTCGGATGAGTAAATGCAACAAATCGTGAATTCAGTGGTACGATCATGCTGGATCTTCATAATTCTGCTCACTTTAATGGGTTTATCCCACCCGGGGTTATCTGCTTTTGGTCCCGACACCACCCGTATTGATACCAGCGACTATATCCCTTCCTATGTCGATTATAATTTACTTGTTGCAGCTCATAAAGGATACACCAATGAAGTATTACGATTATTAAACAAAGGAGCGGATGTAAATGCTAATACCAACGAAGGTGTTACACCCTTAATGTATGCGGCTGATAATGGAGATATACAAACAACCAGGATACTGGTGCTAAACGGTGCCGACATTAACCGCAAACCCCATAATGGAGTTACAGCACTTTTAAGTTCAACTTTAATTAATCATCTTGATATTGCCGAATTTCTCATCAGAAATGGTGCCAACATTAATGATCCTGATGCACAAGGGATTTCTCCCCTAATGTATACCGTTATTTATAATTTTCCTGTATTGTGTGATATGTTGATCTATTATGGTGCTGACATCCATCAAAAAGATCATGAAGGGAATAATCCTTTGATACTGGCTGTATTTATGAATAATCCGGAAATAGTTGAAATTTTTCTTGATCAAAACGCCTATGTAAATTCAGAAGACAAAAATGGTTTTACACCTTTGATGCTTGCCGCTCAAAATGGAGATACAGCCATTATGAACCTTCTAATAAATAAAGTGGCCGATCTGAATGCAAAGAATAAATACGGAAATACTGCTCTTAGTTTAGCCGTAAAAAATGGTCATATCGAAGCTGTAAACCTTCTGATTAGAAATGAAACCAGTCAGCATTCAGTTTACAAGGGAAAGGATAATTTACGGGATTTAGCAAAAAAATTCAACCATAAAAACATGGTTGGGATATTAAAACAACATGGTTTTCGGGGAACCATTGCTCCAAACCTGGATATTTATTCAATCGGTACTGGCTTTAATTTGAATTTTAATGATTTTATGGTTGGTATAAATGCTGGAATTCAGGATACAAAGTATAACATTCGGGCCAATCTGGGTTATTATACACGGCCATTTGCAAAAAGAATTCTTTTACAGGACAGTGAAGATACCTGTTTTCAATTTTGGGAGAAAAGATCTCTGGTTTCAGTTGGATTTGAAAAACTCTTTTCAATAAAATCTTTTAAAAATTACAGGTTTTTAGCTATTTCGACTGGCGTGGATGGGAATTTATTGTATGGAAGGAATTACCGTGGATCCATCCGGAAACCTGACAGAAAATTTAAAATTTCCCTAACATTGGGATTAATATGGCGAATGGACTACATCCAGGTAGTTGCAAAATACTCCTGCCTGGATCTGGACACATTTAAGGTATCACCCCACCGGGCAATTATTGGAGTGCAGTATATATTCGATAGGAATAAGAAACGTTACAAGGACAAAGCGATTGAATGGCTGGATTGAATGTAACTAACCAGTAGATTGAGGGGAAAAACAGAAAATGTTATAAGTTATATGTTATATGTTAATAACCATGTACTGGGTACTGGGTTTACTAAAATGGTTGAAGTTTTTTAGTGATAACTACTTTTGCCTTTTTACTTTTATCTTTTATTATGAGTTATAAATTGACTGAAATGCAATTTTTTCTAAAGAAACTTCCGGTCTTTATTTTGATGCTATCCCTTACCGGATTCATCTCTTGTGAAGAAAAAATAAACTTTGTTGAAATCGATTGTTCTGAATGTTATCGTATAAAACCTGATGAAGGTTCTCTGAAAATAAGGGTAACCATCAATAAAGAGAATCAATCCGTCCCTATTGTTGTTTACCGTAACGAAATGGAACATGAATGGATCAGGTTAGTGGATACGGTAACCGTTGAAGACTATTACGTTGATGTGGATGTCGACCATTTTTATTCGGTAAAGGCCGAGTACAAGGCTGGCGGGAAAATCATTTATGCGGTTGATGGAGACAGGATTCGAACCCGGAAGATTACAGCCCAGTGCGACTCAACCTGTTGGGTGATCAGGGGTGGGAATATTAATGTAAGATTGAAGTATATGGATTGATTAGTTCGGGATTCAGGGTTCGTGGTTCGGGTTCTGAGTTCTGGGTTACAGGTCGCTGGATACTGGTTGCTGGGTACTGGGTACTGGGTGCTGGAAGTCTGGGCCGAAATGTAGAGCCGAATTGTATTCGGCTGGGGAGAGACCTGCCAGGGTACGAAGGACCTGGCAGAGTCTGTGAAGGGATAAAGGTTAAGACTGAGATTGAGTTTAAGGAGGGGAGAAATCCGTCCGACCGCTTGAGTCGGTCCGACGGATGTAGGGGTGGATGAATAT
>DAOVQI010000291.1 GCA_030628785.1 Bacteroidota bacterium | reverse complement strand
GATGAACATGGAAAATATCTGTTTACACTGCATTTTGCTGAAGATATTTTTTGTTATTCCTCCTATTTAACCTTCCCGGCTCTTATCTATTTCCTCGGAATGATTTTTTTCCTTGTTTTCCTGCGAACAAGTTTAAGAACCATAAGGGAAAGATGGAGAAATTTAGGTTTATTCGGACTGGGAATAATCCTGATTTTATTTTATTATATCATTATTACCTTTGGGGTTCCCTCAATTTGCCATTCCCTCGATCTGTTTACCCCATATTACTTTTCAATTTCCGATTTACTTCCTTCCCTGGGTGATTTTCTTATTGGCTCTGTTCTGATATTTTTCTTTATATTTAATATTTACAGCGATTTTTCAATACCCAAAAAAATATCTCAACGATCAACATTTCTTAAATCCCTGGTTTTATTCTTTTTCTTTAGCTTGTGTACTCTGTATTTTATTTTTCTGCATAGTCTTTTCAACAACCTCTTAAACCATTCAAGTATTTCATTTGAAGCGTACAAAGTTCTTGACTTGTCCGTTTATAGTATTATTGGATTTCTTTCCATTTCCATGCTGTTTGTTTCACTTGTTTTACTGATTAATAAGTTTATAAGTTTCGGGAAAGAGTTACTCGAAATAAAGAGCCTTTCTCTGATAATGGTTTTTTCCCTTTTCGTATTCCCGGTGGTAATATTCTTTTTGGATTATTCAATTGATCTTTATTCTATCGGATTTTACCTGATTATCCTTTTTGTAATGGTTAACTTTGGCAAACCATTTCATTATAGTTTTTCATCTTTAACCCTTCTTATTCTGATTTTTTCTGTTTTTTCTGTTTTTTTTATAACGAAGGAGACTGAAAGGAAAGAAAAAAACAGCTTGAAGGTTATTGCAACAAACCTGGGAGCTGAGCATGATCCGGTAGCTGAATTGTTATTGGAAGAAATAAATAACAAAATAAAAGAAGATGCTGAACTTGCAAATCTGCTCAGCCAGCAAATTTCCAGTAATGATGAATTTGAAAAGGTTTATCAGTACCTGCAAAAAAAATATTTCAATGGCTATTGGGAAAAATATGATTTTGGTTTAACCATATGCACGGAGTCATCCAATATTCATTTAGATAATGATGAATACAAACATTGTTATACTTTTTTCAAGCAATTAACAGATACATTTGGCTCGCCGCTCCCGAACACTAATTTTAATTTCCTGGATAATCAAACCGGGAACATAAATTATTTTGGATCATTTTATTTCCCAATTGAGAAAGAAAATCAAACAAACGGCCTTTTTATCGAGCTCGATTCAAAATTAATTTACGAACAATTAGGCTACCCGGAATTGCTGCTGGACAAAAATCTTTTCAAACATTCAGTGGTTGAGAAATATTCTTATGCCAGGTTCCATCAGAATAAATTAATAACCCAAACAGGAATTTTCCCATACAGTCTCGACAGAAGAGTCTATTCTCAAGTTAATGAAGAATTCTCATTTGTTAATTTTGAAGGGTTTGACCATCTGATTTATAATGTAGATAAAGATAATACCATCATCATTAGTAATCCGGAGCTAAGGTTCATCGATATTCTGATTTCTTTCTCTTATCTTTTTGTTTTCCTGTTTTTACTGATCAACCTGGTATTGCTGATTATAAACCTGCCTGTTTACCTTAAAGCCCGGCAATTTAATTTCAAACAAAAAATTCAATTGTCTCTTTTTTCAATTTTGTTCCTTTCACTAATATCCATTGGTGGTGGCGCCGTTTACTTTAGTATTAATCAGTATAAGAACAGACATTTTGAAAATTTAAGTGAAAAGATACAATCGGTGTATATTGAGCTTGAACACAAACTGGCTTACGAAAAAGGGCTCACAAGCGAATGGCAGTCAGACCAGTATGCTTCATTAAACGACCTGCTACGTAAGTTCTCCAATGTATTTTATTCGGATATTAACCTATACGATTTACATGGTCGCCTTCTGGCTACTTCTCGTCCAAAAGTGTTCGATAAAGGACTGACCGGGATAAAAATGAATACGGAAGCTTACCGGCAACTTGCCATAAATAAAAGAGCTGAATTTGTTCATAACGAGACTATTGGCGTTTTAAAGTATCTTTCAGCTTATGTGCCTTTTGCAAACAGGGAGAATAAATTACTTGCGTATCTTAATTTACCTTATTTTACTAAGCAAAAGCTGCTTACCAGGGAAATTTCAACGCTTGTGGTTGCAATTGTGAATTTCTCCGTGGTACTGATTTTAGTTACAATGTCGCTGGCTATTTTTATCTCCAATAAGATTACCAACCCCCTTCGACTTATACAAAAGAAATTTAGTAAGGTTGAACTGGGCAAAAAAAGTGAACATATTTTTTATGAGGGAAATGATGAAATTAGTAGTTTGGTAACAGAATACAACCGCATGGTAGATGAACTGGCCCGGAGTGTTGAATTGCTTGCTAAATCGGAAAGAGAATCGGCATGGCGCGAAATGGCAAAGCAAATTGCACATGAAATAAAAAATCCCCTGACTCCAATGAGATTGAGTGTACAACAGTTAAAGAGATCCTGGAGAGATAAAGCTCTAAATTGGGAAGAAAATTTTAGTAAATTCACTAAAACCTTAATTGAACAAATTGACAGCCTGTCTTCCATTGCAACTGCATTTTCTGATTTTGCAAAAATGCCGAAAACAGAAAATCAGGAAGTTGACATACTGACAATAGTGAATAATACGGTCGAATTATTTGCAAATACAGAAAGAATAAGTTTTAAGACGGAAATGCATGGTTATGAAAGGGTGTGTGTTTTTGCCGACAAGAAACAATTGATCAGGGTATTCTCCAATTTGTTTAAAAATGCAATTCAATCTATTCCGGATAACAGAAAAGGATCAATAAAAATAGATGTCTTAAAAGGAAGAAACAGGGTTACTGTTAAGGTGATGGATAATGGAGCAGGAATTCCGGAAGAGTTGGGAGATAAACTGTTTATGCCTAATTTTACGACAAAATCAAGCGGAATGGGAATGGGGTTGGCTATTGCAAAGAATATTATTGAAGATGCAAAGGGAACAATAAGGTATGAAACAACAATAGGGCAGGGTACCACCTTTATCATTGAATTACCTTTGTTTGCATCTGAGGAGATTGAGTAATTTTAAGTTAACTTTATTACCTGAAATTACGTATAACCATCAGATAAACAAGAAAAGCAAAACCAAATCTGAGTTTTATTGCGAAGTTTTGGCTTACATATTATTTTAGATTTTTATATTTGTTAACGTTAAAGACAGAATTTTTTAAAGGAATATAAATTGCCACGACTAAAATTATTTCTGTTATTCTTTATCATTTCCAAATGTTTTTTACCTTCTGGAAATGCCCAGACCGTTATATCCGGTATTATTAATTCCTATAGTGAGGTTACTTCCGTTGTTGATGCTGATGATATTATTATTAGTAATGCTTTAGCCTTTAAGGCCGGTGATACGGTTCTTCTCATCCAGGTGAAAGGGATTAGGATAATTGTAAGTGATAACGCAGCGCAATTTGGGGTTCGACAAACTCCTTATGGCGCCGGGAAATATGAATTTCTGCTTATTAATACTATAAACCAGCTTACAGGAGATGTAAATTTCACCAGTGATATGGGTAATTTTGGGGACTATGATGTCAACGGGATATTGCAGCTTGTGCGTATTCCGGGCTATGATAATGCAAGGGTAACAGATACTTTAACCTGCCAACCGTGGGACAGTACAACCGGAACAGGAGGAGTTCTGGCTATGATTGTTGGAAATACACTAACACTGGAAGCCGATATTGACGTAACCGGTAAAGGGTTAAAGGGGGGAAAAGTTGTCAAAGGGACTGAAGAATGTTCATCTGACAATCCACCAAGATATGATCATGTATTTTTTCATGAAGATTCGTTGACTGCAGGGTATAAGGGTGAAGGGGCGGCAAGTTATGCCTTAAATAATACTGCACCCCTGGGCATGGCTTACAAAAAGGGCCGTGGTCCCCTTTTTAATGGTGGAGGAGGCGGGAATGGAAAATACTCTGGTGGTGGTGGTGGTGCAAATTATGGTCCCGGCGGTGCAGGAGGAAATGAATCGGAGTCTTGTGGACTTAATATTGCCATTGGCGGAATAGGAGGAAGGGATGTATTTTCCCTGAGCGACCTGGTTTCGGGGAAAAGGATCTTCATGGGTGGTGGCGGAGGTTCAGCCACGCAGCAAAATGCCGGAGATGCCACAGACGGAGGAAATGGCGGGGGAATTATTATAATCGTTGCCGATACACTGATCGGGAACGGAAACAGCATAAAAGCAAATGGAGCGGATGTTATCGGTGCTGCCAATGCAAATGGCGGAGCCGGTGGAGGAGGTGGAGGAGGAACTATTCTACTGGAAGTAAACGGTTTTAAAGGCTCAAACCTGAACGTTGAAATGAAGGGTGGCAAAGGTGGAGATTCAGGTGCCGCTTTAGGTAGTTGTACAGGTCCGGGCGGTGGTGGCGGCGGTGGTGCATTTTGGCATTCCATTGCGGCCTTACCACCAGAAGTTACAATCGATGTATCCGGTGGAGAAGAGGG
>DAOVQI010000102.1 GCA_030628785.1 Bacteroidota bacterium | reverse complement strand
GAATAGATACTAAAAAGAAAAATACCGCGTAGCGGTTATACTATTGTAGCCTAATGTAGCCACACAGAATATTTTCGTTGTAGACGATTGATAAATTATCGATTTGTGAACATAGTTTAATTTAGAATTTAAAATAGATTATGATGAGCGGTTTCTATTTGATTTTTTTGATTGATTTAAAAACAATTTTTAATATTAATCCCCTACAGGGAATACATAAAACTATAATCTATTCTTCTACAAAAATGAATGCCCTACGGGCAATTTAGGTATATAAATCAGCTTGGTGTAACCTTCATAGTTGAATTTGACTTATAGAGGTATTCATAATATTATAATATCACAAACCTATGCATTATCCGGATGAACCATAAAAATTATTTACGGATGAAAAAAATAATATTACTTACGATTGGCATTTTTTACACACAAACAGTCCTTTGTCAGGAATTAACTCCTGAAGTCATCAGTACTGCCGGGGATTATTTTGTTGGTACAAATGCAACCTTAAGCTGGACTATCGGAGAAGCTGTTATTGAAACTTTTACAGGTACAAACTGTATCCTGACACAGGGATTTCAACAACCATTTATTTCTGTTACCGGAATTGAAAAATTAGAAGACAAAAACTTAGAAATAAAAGTTTTTCCTAATCCCGCATCTGATTTTCTTAATGTACGTTTTATAGCAACGGAAAAGATAGATTTAATTATTGAATTAATCGATCTGAACGGGAAAGTGCTATTGAACGAAGAAATAGTGACGGATCAATTAATAAAACAAATCAATTTTACGCATTTTAAATCCGGTTCATATTTCCTTAGGATAAGAAAAACAGATGGTCAATTATTAGAAATATATAAAATCCAAAAAATAAAATAACGAGTTATAGAATTAGTCGTCTAACCACCTGGAGTGGTCTGACGACTCGATTACACATAACATGTTGTCAGGTGTTTCCACCTGACAACGAATGAGAAAAAATAAGATCTAACAGCATTACAAGGGCTCGAATCGCGACCAATCATAAAAATAAATAGAGAAATCAATAATTCCCCTGCCCGGACGTTTACGTCCTGGTGTTGGAGAAAATAAACTATATCATAAAGGCATTCATGCCCTTTAACTAAGGGCGTGAACGCCCTGGATGATATTTATTTACGACATATAATCCCAGCCATAAATGGCTGGGCTAATGAGCTGAACACATATTAGGTAACCACAACCAAAAATGGTTGGTCTATTGAGTTGGAAAATGTTGTGAAATCCATTGGACGGAATTTGGAATATTTCAGTAGCCCAGACGTTCACGTCTGGGTTTAGATGGATAGCAAAATAATTGCAGGGCGTTTACGCCCTTAAAAAAAATAAACTAATCAAATAAACCTATAAGCACTTGGAGGAATTTACCATGAAAAAAATTATTTTAATCATTGCAATTGTTCTGGCATATGGTTCAATTTATGCCCAGTCTCCCCAAGCCTTTAAATACCAAGCAATAGCCCGGGACAATAGCGGCGAGGTGTTGACTAACCAACTGGTCTCTTTAAAAATTAGTCTGCTTCAGGATAGTATTGATGGGACAGCCGTTTATGTTGAAACATACAATACTACCTCCAACGATTTTGGGTTAATTAATCTTGAAATTGGGAATGGCATTCCCGAATCAGGTGATTTCTCAACAATTGATTGGGGAAGCCATAGCTATTTTGTTAAAATTGAAATGGATGAAACCGGGGGAACCAACTATCAATTCATGGGTATTTCCAAACTACTATCTGTTCCCTATGCTTTATATGCCGGGAAGACCGGTGTTACTACTTTAGCCGGACATAGCGCAACAGAACTGGATGATATTACCAGTACTGGAAGTGGTGCAATTATAACTGACCAAGAACGAACCAATTTTACTACTGCCTATAACTGGGGTGATCATGCATTGACCGGTTATTTAACAAGTTTTACTGAAACCGACCCCAAAATAGGATCTAATACCTTAAACTACCTTTCCAAATGGAATGGAAGTGCTTTGGTAAGTTCTGCCATCTTTGATAATGGGAACATCGGCATAGGCACAAATGATCCCGGTGAAGCGTTAGATGTTAATGGTGCGATACGAATTGGTACAACAAATAATTTGAATGCAGGAGCTATAAGATTCAATAATGATGTATTTCAGGGTTATAATGGAACCGAATGGCTACAATTAAGCGGAGGCTCAGGTACTCCATGGATCACTTCCGGTAGTGATGTATACTATAATTCCGGGAATGTAGGAATTAACCTCACTAACCCGACTACTGAACTCGATGTAAATGGGGTAATTACTGCCACAGGAGGTAATTCCACCAATTGGAATACAGCATTCGGATGGGGTGACCATTCAATAGCAGGTTATCTTACAAGTTATACTGAAACAGATCCTGTTTTCGGAGCCCATGCTGCAAATGGAATTACCTCAACAAACATTACTAACTGGACTACTGCCTATGGTTGGGGCAACCACTCAACAGCAGGTTATCTTACAAGCTTTACTGAAACAGACCCGGTTTTTACTTCTCATATGGTAAATGGAATCACAGCATCAGATACAATAAATTGGAATACGGCATTTGGCTGGGGTGACCACTCAGTAGCCGGTTATTTGACAAGCTATATTGAAACCGATCCGATTTTCAGCACACATATATCAAGTGGAATTAATGCAACAGATACAGCAAACTGGAATGAAGCTTACGGATGGAGTAACCATTCAGCTGCAGGATACCTGACAAGCTATACGGAAACCGACCCGGTTTTTACTTCTCATATTGTTAACGGAATAATGGCATCTGATACTACCAATTGGAATACAGCATTCGAATGGGGTGACCACTCAACAGCAGGGTATCTTACAAGTTATACCGAAACAGATCCACAGGTAGGAGCTAATACTATCAATTACCTTTCTAAATGGAATGGAAGTGCTTTGGTAAGTTCTTCAATCTTTGATAATGGCAATATAGGTATAGGCACCACCTCCCCCGGAGGTCTGCTTGGTTTAGGCAATGCAAATACCTACTTAAATGTTAATGGTAGCAACAACCTTACCTTTACCGATGCCGTAACCGGAACAAAAACTCTCGCACAATTGTCTTCAGGTAGTGCAGATTTTTCCAACGGTGGTGAAGCAGGCGGTGCTAACCGGACTCTTGGTAATACAGATAATTATGGATTAGGGTTTAAAACTAATAACTCAATCAGAATGTTTATTGATAGTTTAGGGAATGTGGGGATTGGTACTACAAATCCTGAAGCAAAATTTACAATAGTGCAAGATGGTGATAATTGGAATGATGGATTAAGATTTGATAATTCTACATCTATTTGGGATTTTAATATTCATTCAGATAATACTTTTTATATAGGAAGGGATTCGCAACAATTATTAGAAATAAATAATTCTGGATCTAACACAGGTTTACAAATTAATTCTCCAACTGGTTCAAATTCCCATATAAAATTTGTAGAGAATAATATTGGTAAAATGGAAATAGGTTACTCTGCTTCTGGTGATCATCTTTATTTGGGTGATTATCATGATGAGAATGGTTCAATAACTATTGAACAAACAACCGGCAACGTTGGCATAGGCACCATAACTCCTGGTGGTTTGCTAGGGCTACAAGATGCCAACACTTATTTAAATGTTGATGGCAGCAACAACCTTACCTTTACCGATGCCGTAACCGGAACAAAAACTCTCGCACAATTGTCTTCAGGTAGTGCAGATTTTTCCAACGGTGGTGAAGCAGGCGGTGCTGACCGGACTCTTGGTAATACAGATAATTATGGATTAGGGTTTAAAACTAATAACTCAACCAGAATGTTTATTGGTAGTTTAGGGAATGTGGGGATTGGTACTACAAATCCTGAAGCAAAATTTACAATAGTGCAAGATGGTGATAATTGGAATGATGGATTAAGATTTGATAATTCTACATCTATTTGGGATTTTAATATTCATTCAGATAATCATTTTTATATAGGAAAGGATTCGCAACAATTATTAGAAATAAATACTAGTGGATCGAACACAAATTTACAAATTAATTCTCCAACTGGTTCTAATTCCCATATAAAATTTTTAGAGAATAATACTGGTAAAATGGAAATAGGTTACTCTGCTTCTGGTGATCATCTTTATTTGGGTGATTATCAAGATGAGAATGGTTCAATAATTATTGAACAAACAACCGGCAACGTTGGCATAGGCACCACAACTCCTGGTGGTTTACTAGGTCTTCAGGATGCCAACACTTATTTAAATGTTGATGCCAGTAATAACCTTACTTTTACGGATGTTGTTATTGGTACTAAGACATTAGCAGAGCTTGTAGATGATGCAGATGCTGATCCAACAAACGAATTTCAAACTCTCTCAGTTACTGGAAATCAGCTTAGTATTAGTAATGGGAACTTTGTAAACATTTTCTCCGGAGATTATACTGATTTAACCAACAAACCTAATTTTACAGGATGGGATCAGAATGTAAGTGATGATTTCTCAGGAAATTACAATGATTTGACAAATAAACCAGGATTAGCAAATATATTAGCAAATGGGAATAGTGCAGGATCTTATAGCATTGATATGAACAGCAATGACCTAAATAATGTAGATGATATTTTCCTTTCTTCAGGAAGTGTTGTTAGATTTAACAATGCTTCTGAAGCCCAATTTTATAACGAAAGCGGTACAGATGTAGGAACTATTAAAGGTAGCGATGGCAGTTATAGTGAACTTCATTGTGTCATTCCTGGAGGACAGATGGTTTGGCTTGATAATTATGATAACTGGCTGATGATAATTCGTGATAACGGATCAGATGGTGAGTTAATGGTTAGTGGGACAAAGAATTTTGTAGAACCACATCCATATAATTCAAACAAAGAAATCGTTTATGCATGTATTGAAGGACCGGAGGCAGGAACTTATGCGAGGGGTAAAGCTACTACCATAAATGGAAAAGCGGTAATTAAACTACCCGATCATTTTGGAATGGTTACATCTAATATCCAACTCACAGCACATATCACTCCAGCGGGTAAGTGCAATGGGTTATATGTTGAAAAAGTCACTACAAATGAATTGATCGTAAAGGAACTTAACAATGGGGACAGTAATGTTGACTTCTACTATAATGTTAATGGTATAAGGAAAAATTATGAAAATTACGAGGTAATTCGAGATAAAATAAATAAGCCGTTTCCCGCCAATTTAAAATGATCTATGAATTATTCTATAGCTTTAACCCTATTTTAAGGTTAGCGCAGCTTATAACGGTTCTGGTTATCAATCAAGAGGTTACAGCACTACATGCACACAAACAACTAATTCAAGCGGCGGCCCAGAAACCAGACCTGTTTCTTATACTGTTGTTTGGATTATGAGAGTAAAATAATTGATTAAAATGAGTACAAATAAACTACAGTCATGAAAAAATTTGTTTTATTAATAGCAGTTTTTACTGTAATATATACAATGATATTTGCCCAGTCTCCCCAAGCCTTTAAATACCAGGCAATAGCCCGGGACAATAGCGGCGAGGTGCTAATTAATCAACTGGTCTCCTTAAAAATAAGTTTGCTTCAAGATGCTATTGATGGAACAGCCGTATATGTTGAAACATATAATACAACATCTAATGATTTTGGCTTGATCAACCTTGAAATTGGAAATGGTATTCCCGAATCAGGTGATTTCTCAACAATTGATTGGGGAAGCCATAGTTATTTTGTTAAAATTGAAATGGATGAAACCGGTGGAACAAACTATCAATTCATGGGTATTTCCAAACTACTGTCTGTTCCTTACGCTTTATATGCTGAAAAATCAGGAATTTCAGGCGGAACAGGTTCCGATAGTCAAACACTTTCAATAGAAGGCTATGTCCTTAGTATCAGTAACGGTAATTCAGTTACTTTACCTGATAGTGTAATAGATGATGATGCTGACCCGGCAAATGAGTTGCAGGCGTTATCCTTCAACAATGATACCATGTACCTCAGTAATGGTGGCTATGTTTACCTGGGTTCATATGCAGATACCCAGAGGTTGGCACTCAATGATTTTTACCTGAGTATTACCGATGGAAATGAAGTGGAATTGCCATTTGTCTGGAAGATTTCGGGAAACGATATTTCGTATGATTCCGGCAAAGTTCAGATCGGAACCCTGAACGGGAATATACAGCTGGAACTTACGGATGTGTTTAGTTCCGGAGGTCGTAATCTTATTGTAGGAGACGATACTTACCTGACGGATATCGATGTGCTAAATACATTGGGAATTTACGGAAATACTGACAGTACACTGGCCTCGGTGAAACTTGGAGCTGATGGACCAATTATTACAGGAAAAGATGGATACTTGGGTATATCGAATACAACACCGGCAACAAAGTTAGAAGTCAATGGAGTAATTACAGCCACCAGTGGGAACTCAACAAACTGGAATACTACTTATGGTTGGGGTGACCACTCAACAGCAGGGTATCTTACAAGTTATACCGAAACTGATCCGGTTTTCGGAGTCCATGCTGCAAACGGGATTACCTCAACCAATGTTACAAACTGGATTACTGCCTTTGGTTGGGGCGACCACTCAACACCAGGATACATAACAGACGGTAACACAGGTTGGGATAACACCTATGGTTATATCACAGCTTCATCTTCTGAAACATTAACTAATAAATCAGGTAATATTTCCATGTGGACGAATGATGCAGTGTATTTGACAGATTATACCGAAACCGATCCTGTTTTTAGTAATCTTTTCAGCATTACATCACCTACCGATAATCAATTACTAAAATACAATTCAGGCACAAGTAAGTGGGAAAACTGGACACCAAATTTTTTAACAACAGAAGTTGATGGTGATGTAACCAACGAAATACAGGATTTATCACTAAGCAGCAATACTTTAAGTTTGACAGGCGATGCCACAAGTGTTGATTTATCAGGGTATTTGGACAATACCGACAACCAAAACCTTTCAAATGTACTTACACAAGGAAGCGATGCAGGAAACAATTCCATCACCAATCTTTCCAACCCTGTAAACGATCAAGATGCAGCAACAAAAGCTTATGTAGATGCATTAGAAGCTAAACTAAATGCGTTGGAAGCAAGAGTTTCAGCTCTAGAACCGCCAACAGTACAGCAAAGATTAGATGAAGGTGAAACGCCTTATCAGATTTACCAAAGTGATAATAGTTTACTGGATTCTTTATATGGCAAATCTTACGAGGGAGGACTTATTTTCTACCTTAATACATCAGATGGCTCAGGTTTTGTTTCAGCTTCAAGCGACCAAAGTACAGGAGCCGAGTGGGGCTGTTACGGTACAGAAATATCAGGAGCGGATGGAACAGCAGTAGGAACGGGAGCACAAAATACAATTGATATTGAAGCCGAATGTACAACAGCCGGAACGGCAGCAGATATTTGTGCCAATTTATCATTAAACAGTTACAGCGACTGGTTCTTACCTTCAAAAGACGAGCTGAATTTAATGTACACAAATTTGCATCAAGCTGGTCTTGGCGGTTTTGCCAGCTACCACTATTGGAGTTCTACCGAGTACAGTACCAACGGCGCTTGGAGGCAGAATTTCGGCAATGGCGACCAGAACTACTACAGTAAGGACAACGCAAGCTATGTTCGTGCTGTTCGGGCTTTTTAACCCCGGTGAAATAAATAAATTTCACGGGGTAAACAATTTAACTATTTAACCATTTAACCGCAGAGCGGTCGATTTTTTTTGAAAAATGGCACTATATTACGATTTACCCTGTGGAATACGTTTTCAACGTAATTTTCAAGGAAAATTATTCAACAGGGTTAACCAGTTTACCCCGTTAAATAAGTCTTCGACTTAGCAAAGCTATTTAACGGGGTTTATAAGGATACTTACAAATTAATCATAAAAATATTTTATTATACTAAGGATTTTTCGAGGGAGTATAAATATACGCTTGGTCAGGATATTCACCCTGTTAAATAATTTCAGATTTATGTGGTATTATGTTTACATTTTACAAAGCAAAAAAGACGGTAACTTTTACACCGGATATACAAAGAATTTGAAATTACGACTTGTCCTGTTAAAATTGAATTTTTTATTTAACAGGGTAAAACGGGATGCTATTTGCCTTGTGCGGTCAATTTACAGGGCAAACGGCAATAGTGAGAAATGCCAATATCTGGAAGAGTTTTTTGATAATTTTGAAATACTAAAACTTGAAGTACGCCTGTGTTCCTTACCCGGCAGGTCAATTGCATTTATTGTTGATAAACCTGTAAAACGAGAGATTTTTACTGTCGATTTTCGGGATAGGGTTGTGCATCATTTAATTATTTTTTATAATACGAATTAATTGAATCATATAAGATACTGAAGGCAATCAAATAATAAGTTGGAGAATTAGTCGTCTGACCACCTGGAGTGGTCTGACGATTTGATCACACATACTAAGAATTGTAAAATTGGAAATGGATTATTCCATTCGTCAACTTTAAGATGAAACGTAACAAAATAATAGCATATAACATCCCACTTCACCCCCTTCAAAGGGGGAATAACCTGGAAAAAGGATCAATCATTCGATAAAATACGATGAATAAGATTTGCAGCTTGTTGTCCGGAGGCAATGGCTTTTACTACCAAGACAAGGCATGAAACCGCATCTCCAACAGCAAATATTTTGGAACGGTCGTCTCTCGATTATTATTCGCTATCGCTCATGAGATCGCCCCGATAGCCATCGGGGCTAAGTTCGTCATTCAACTCATTATTTCCCCGGTCGTAGTTTCCTAACCGCGGCTCCAGTCTGCCAAAGTTCCGATTCACGCATTTCCTTCAGTTCTGCTTCCAACTCATTCTTATAATCCAGACCACTTGTTCTTTCAAGAACAATTTTTGTTTCGGTTCCGGATTTTACACTTTTATACAAATCATT
>DAOVQI010000058.1 GCA_030628785.1 Bacteroidota bacterium | reverse complement strand
TTCTCTTCAACCTCGCCCTCCTCTTTTACCATAGCCAATCGGTGAATAGAATACAAACCTATTAAGAATGCGAGGAAAAAGAAGAAATCCCACTGCTGGAAGTTCAATGTTGGAATAAGCAGTTCTCCTGTTGGACTTGTATATTTTAGCGTCCAGGCAAGTTCACGCCCTGCAAAGAAGTCGGCAAACTTACCACCCAAAACTGGTGCAGTACCTGCTGCTAACGAATTAACAAGATTATTTGCGGCTAAATATGCGGTTGCATGCCCTTTCGGTGCCAATTTAAGCCCAATGTTTCCCGAAGCCAGCGTTACCCCTGCGGTAGAAATGCCCATAAAGATATGTATGACTATTAGTAACGGAATAGTTAATATATACTTCTCAGGCAATGTTGTAAAAGTCCACGCGAGGATGCACAGCATGAATAAAGGACCGCTGACACCAAGCACCGATTTGTTACTGAAACGGTCTGAAAACCTTCCCCAGATTCGTAAAAATGCAAGACTTGTTAGTTGACTCAATACCAGAAGGGCGATAATAAACGACATGTCCAATTGTAATCTCTTAAGCATATAAACGGTAAAAAAGGGAGCAGCCAGATTGACGGCAAAACTCCACGAACCCAAAAACATGATAAGATTTTTAAAATTGGCATCCTTTAATGGCTGTAATATCAACTTGAAAAAAATTGGTTTTCCCACTACGGATGCCATACGAGGCTCTGGTATGGTGGATATGAAGTAAACGCCAAGCATGCCCGCAAGGAATCCAAAAAAAAAAAGAATTGAATAGCCATATAACTCGTAATCGGGAAATAGCTTTTTCCAGTAGTCAATATAAAATCCAGCAGCAAGACTGAGAGGGATACCCAATCCAGTAGCTAAGCTCATTCGTTTTGAGAAAAATGACCCTAATCGGTCTTCTGGCACAAGATCACGTATCCAGGAGTTCCAACTGCAACCTGCCACCGCAGCGAAGGCTGCATGTAGGAATAGTGCTACAATGAGAAAGGCCAACCCCACTTCGATAGAGAATAGGAATGGAATTAAGACAATTACCAACAAGAATATCCTGCTTAAAGCAGTTGCATATACAGTAATTGCTCGCCTATTTTGCATTTTCTCAACCAAATAAATCGAAGGAATCTGAATCAACTGCACTAACGGAGGGATAGCAGCCAGAAGTCCAATAACCAGGTTAGAAGCCCCAAGCTTCAAGGCAAAGACGACCAGGAATACGCCTCCCGTCAGCGTTACCATCGTTTGGGTGGTTAAGCCATCTCTGATAACGCTTCTAAGACCTTTTTGAATCTCTTCTTCCGTTAAGGTATCTTTAACTGCGAATCTCATCTTAAATCCCATTGAAAACAATAAGTAAAATTTTGCCTGACGTTTTATGTTATGAAAAGTTGCCGATTTCGGAGTGTTTCACTTTCAAGTTTCACCGAGTTTGATGCGGGCTACAATCCTGAATTTACTACTATTCCGGCAATTATTTATAGCATGTGTTGAACTAAATCCCGCGCAGCGGGATAGCTCTTCTTAGCAAATATACGTAGAATGATACTGAAAGGGAGCAAGAAGCTCCCCATAATTACAGGCTGGTTTTATTTTTAGTATTAAATTCTAGTCTTTGTTCTGTAGCTGTAATTATTTTCTGCAACATTTCTGAATAATTTATCCCTGTAATTGCTGCCATTTTGGCTAAATGTCCATCCCAACACCATCCAGGATTTGGGTTAACTTCCAACAATTTTGGTATTCCATCTTTATTCATACGCCAATCAAAACGGCAGTAGTCTCTGCAATTTAACCGTTCACTTAATTTCAAACTCCAATTTACAATTGTCTGAGTAATTTCTTCCGAAATATTTGCTTTTATTGATTTCAGTTTAGTAAAATAAGGAGAATTTTCTATCCATTTAGATTCATATCCACAGATTTTGGGTAATTCATAGGGTAAATCACTATAATCTTCTTCAATCAGAGGAAGGACAAAATAATTTTCAGGAGGATTACCAATAATTCCAATCGTAATTTCTTTTCCTGATAAAAATTCTTCAACTAAGATAGGTTTGTCGTAACCAAATTCTTTTCTAATTATAGAAATAGCATCATTTAATTCAATTATGGTGTTTGCCACATTACTTTTTGTTATTCCAAAACTACCATCTGCAAAATTTGGTTTTGCAATGACGGGAAATGAAATATTTTTTATTTCAAAAACATTATCTTCGGGATTTATTAAAAATCCATGGGCCACAGGAATATTCATTTCCTTAGCTATTCCTCTAATTAAGGATTTATCGTAACAATATGCCAAACATTGGGAAGAAGAACCTGAATATGGCAAATCAAGAATTTCAAGTAAAGCAGGAATATGGAGTTCTTTTTCAGGAATATTTCGATATCCCTCATCACAAAAATTAAGGACTAAACAAGTTTTATCCTTTATTTTATTTAAATCTGATAATAGAGTGTTATGATTAGTTAAGTAAGTAAATTTGTATTGGGTTAATTTACTCAAAACCTCTTTTAATTTATTAATGGTAGTAATATCATCTTTATCAAAAGTTGCATTTGGCTTTACTTTATCGGGGAAATTAGGGTCACCCAAAAGCACAACAACATTTTTCAATTCTTTTTTTATCTCTTTTCGGGGTATCCATTCTTTTATTACCTTTGCGGTAACAATAAATCGTTGCTCCATCATCCCCAGATCTTGGTTTCTTTGCGAATCTGGTTTTATGTCTCTATGAAATTTTACTTTTTTAAATTCTGCTTGTTGTAATTGTTCAGATAGACTTTCTTTTGTATATAAACGTTCTGCATAAAACTGATCTACGATAACACCTTTTTCTATCTGTGTAATAACTTCACGAGAAATTAATCTTTCATTGTCAGATGCCAGTATTCGTTCACGGCATACAAAATGCTTTTTGTCAATCCATTCCCAACTACGAGGATTGTAATTAGCTCTCAAATAAGTTCCGTCTGCAACATCTATAAGGAAAATCCCGTTTGGTTTAAGTACACGAAACACTTCTTTAAGTATTTTAGTGTCATCTTCAAAATTTTCAAAGTATCCGAAGCTGTTCCCCAAAATCAAAACGAAATCAAAAGTATCTGTCGGATACGGAAGTTTTCGTGCATCGCCTTCCTTAAAGTTTACAGATAGTCCTTCTTCGCTGGCAATTCTTTTTGCTCTCTTGATAAGGTAGCGAGACCTGTCTAACCCATAGAGGTTAGTATATCCTCTTCTTGCCAACTCAATTGTGTGCCGTCCTTGACCACACGCCAAATCCAGTATTCTTGCATTTTTATCAAATTTCAATATTTGAGTAAAAATGCTAACTTCTTCTTTTGTTATGTTTTCGTCTTCGACAACATCTCCATCTGTCTTTAAGTACATTGAGTTGAAGATTCTTTTCCACCAATCCGGGATTAAATAATTCTCCAAATTATCTACAGGTCCAAAACTCTTTTGAACTTTATTTTTTGAGTTTTTTTTCATTTCTTTAATTTTCATTTCTTTAATTTTCATTTTTCCCCTAATATTTTTCTTATTTTAACTTGCCTGTAACTTGTTTAAAAACGAGGTAAACTTTCGCTTTAACGACTTATAAAGTTTATAAAACGAATGTTTTATTCATTTTATTTAAAGTATAAATTTACCTTATATTCATAAATTATCCAACGGATTTCTTATATTCATAAAATTTTTATCACAACCTTCAATTTTCGTTATTCAACAATAATTACCGGCAATTATGAAATTTGCATATATCGGAACCTATCCGCCACGGGAATGTGGTATTGGTACATTTACCAACAACCTGCTCTCATCCATGACCTGCGATAATGGAACAGAAAGGAAATCAAACGAAGGATTCGTAGTGGCTATGGATGATCCTGAAGAAACCTATGATTATCCCCGGGAAGTAAAGTTAACAGTCCGGCAAGAACATCAGAGGGATTATATACGGGCGGCAAAATTTATTAACATCAGTGGAGCAGACCTGTGTATCCTTGAACATGAATTTGGCATTTTTGGCGGGGAACATGGTGTTTATATTCTTCCTTTACTTCACAGACTTAAAATTCCTCTTCTTGTAACCTTTCATACAGTTCTCAAATCTCCCTCCTACACCCAAAAAATCATTATTCAGGAGATTTGCAAAATGGCCAATAAGCTCGTTGTAATGAGCAACAAAGCAATTGAGTTTCTAACCGGTATTTATAATATACCAGAAGAAAAGATTGTTTTAATTGAACATGGTGTGCCGGATCTTCAGTTTAGTCAGGAACTGTCTAAGAAGGAATTTAACCTTGAAGATAAAAAGGTATTACTGACTTTTGGTTTGATAAGCCGGAATAAAGGTATAGAGACGGTAATAAAAGCATTACCGAAAGTTGTAAAAAAATACCCGGAAGTGTTATACATGGTTCTTGGAAAAACTCACCCGAATGTGATTCGTTATTCCGGCGAAGAATATCGTAATTACCTCCGGCGTTTATTCATAAATCTTAACCTGGAGAAAAATGTTTTTTTTCTTAATGAATTCATCATTCAAAAAGACTTATTTAAATACTTATCCGCTGCTGACATTTATATTACTCCTTATTTAAACGAAGCTCAGATTACCAGTGGTACACTCTCCTATGCCATTGGAGTTGGATCTGCCGTTGTTTCAACCCCTTACTGGCATGCACAGGAATTACTAGCTGAGGGAAGAGGCAGACTTTTTGATTTTAATGATTCTGAAGAACTTTCAAATATCTTCCTGGAATTGTTGGACAAACCGGATGTGTTAAAAAATCTCAGAAAAAAGGCATATGATTATGGCAGGAAAATAATCTGGCCAAAAATAGGCGACCAATATATTACACTATCTGAAAGAATACTGAAGGATAAACCTCAAGTATTTGTCGAGAAGGAAACCATCATTGATCCACTTGTTCTGCCTCCTTTTTCGCTTGTTCACATTAAAAGATTAACCGATGACACCGGTATAATCCAGCATGCAAAATTTGGTGTTCCAAACCTTAAAGACGGATACTGTCTTGACGATAATGCCCGGGCCTTACTGATGGTTTTAATGACATACCGGCAAAAAAAGGATCCTCTGGCTCTGGAATTATTGCCCATTTATTTGAGTTATATCCATTATATGCAAAACAAGAATGGAACCTTCAGGAATTACCTCAGTTTTAACAGGAACTTCCTCGATAAGGTTGGGTCAGAAGATTCCTTCGGAAGAGCAGTTTGGGCTCTCGGATATTTACTTGATAATGCACCTAATGATGCTTATTACCAATCCGGTAAGCTTATCTTTCTCAATGCATCACCTAATTTTGAAAACCTGCAATCGATCAGAGGAATTGCCAATACAATGATAGGTATCAGTTATTACCTGAAAAACAATTTATCGGATGAATCAATGACCGAAAGATTAAGAAATCTCGCTTATAAGCTCATTAATCAGTACAAAAACGAATGTTCTGCCAGCTGGAAATGGTTTGAACCATTGTTGGCATATGATAACGCAATCCTGCCGCTGGCTCTTCTGCATTCTGCCAAAATATTAAACGATGATAAAGTTACAGAAACTGCCCTTGAAACAATGAACTTCCTGACACAGATCACACTTGGTCGTGGTTATTTATCGCTTATCGGGAATAAAAACTGGTACAAAAAGGGTGGGGAACGCTCAGTTTTTGCACAACAGCCGGTGGATACCCATGCTATGGTTTTAATGTTTCACCAGGCTTTTCTTTTGACAAAAGAAAAGGAACATCTTAATAATCTGTTCACCTCATTCATGTGGTTTCTCGGTGAAAATGATCTCAGAATGAATTTGTATGATTTCGAAACTGAAGGCTGTTGTGACGGCATTGAAAAATATGGTGTCAACCGTAACCAGGGTGCTGAAAGTACACTGGCATATTTAATTTCTCATTTAACCGTACTGCAGGCATTTGAAGAATTACACAAAACCGTTTAATTGACATGTTAATAAAACGTTATGATAAAAACCCGATCCTTACAAAGGATGATGTTCCCTACCCTGTTGCTACAGTGCATAATGCCGGTATAACAAAATTCAGGGACAGGTACATGATGATTTTCCGTTCACATCAACTCAGTGGAAGAAGCATACTTGGACTGGCAGAGAGTAAAGATGGCTATCATTTTAAAGTACATGAAAAACCTTTCATGACACCTGCTACTGAAGGTATTTTCAAGGAATATGAAGAGTATGGCGTGGAAGATCCGAGAATTATCTTCCTTGAGGGTGAATACCTGATCACCTATAGTGCTTATTCCAGGCATGGTGTAAGGATTGGCCTTGCAAAAACCAGAGATTTCAAAACAGTTGAAAGATTTTCCCTTATCACAGAAGCAGACTACCGGAATGTTGTGATTTTCCCTGAAAAATTTAGAGGTTTGTATGCAAGACTTGACCGTCCTCATTCTGAAATATCTCCCTGGTCAATATGGATTTCTTATTCTCCGGACCTGAAGTATTGGGGAGAATCCAGATTGATTATGAAACCTGTTCAGTATCATTGGGATGAAATGAAGATAGGCCCGGGAGCACCCCCAATTAAAACTTCCCGTGGCTGGTTAAACATCTATCACGGGGTATTTCCTACCATGGATGGCAGCGTTTACAGGTTAGGTGTGGCATTGCATGATCTTGCAGATCCTTCAAAAATCATTTCTGTAGGTAATGAATGGATTCTTCAACCAGAAGAAGTTTATGAAATTACTGGTTATGTACATAATGTGGTGTTCACCTGTGGTGCTGTCCCCGAAGAGGATGGTACTGTTAAGATCTATTGGGGAGGAGCCGATAAAGTTATGTGTGTTGGAACGGCGAATTTAGACGACCTTGTTGATCATTGTTTGAACAACTCACGAAAACCGGTGTAGGATGAAAGTTGCTGTATTATCTCCGGCTGCCTGGAGAACTCCCCCAAGAATGTATGGTCCGTGGGAACAGGTTGCTTCAAATATTGCTGAAGGTCTGATTGAAAGGGGAATTGATGTAACCTTATTTGCTACAGGAGATTCCTTTACAAAAGGCAAACTGGAATATATATGCGAGCGACCCTATTCAGAAAACACTGATCTTGATCCAAAAGTATGGGAATGTCTTCACATCAGCCATATGATGGAGCAAGCAGATAAATTCGATTTGATCCATAATAATTATGATTTCCTTCCTCTTACCTATTCACGTCTGATCAAAACACCCATGGTAACTACTATCCATGGTTTTTCTTCTCCTAAAATCCTACCTGTTTATAAAAAATACAACAGTACCGGTTTTTATGTTTCTATCAGTAATTCCGACCGCAGTCCTGAACTTAATTACATTGCCACGGTTTACAATGGTATTGACCCCAGTGTATTTACTTTCAGATCCGAACCGGAAGATTATTTACTGTTTTTCGGCAGGATCCATCCTGAAAAGGGTACTTATGAATCCATTCAGATCGCCAGACAATCCGGAAGGAAATTAATCATTTCGGGATTAATTCAAGACCAGGATTATTATAACCGAAAGGTAAAACCCTATATTAATAATGAGGATATTGTTTATGTTGGCAATTCCGGACAAGAGGACCGCGATAAACTGTTGGGTGGTGCATATGCCCTTCTGCATCCGATTGGTTTTGAAGAACCTTTCGGACTAAGTGTTGTTGAATCGATGTTTTGTGGCACACCCGTTATTGCATATAACAAGGGGTCTATGCCGGAATTAATCCTTCACGGAAAAACCGGTTTCCTTGTTCAGAATATGGATGAGGCAGTTGAAGCTGTGAATGCAGCACAATTCATCGACCGAAAATATTGCCGGGATTGGGCTGCTTCAAAATTTACACGTAAAAAAATGGCAGACAAATATCTTGCGGTTTATAAAAATATCTTACGTTAAAACAACAGATTAAATTTCGAATTTCGTGATCCCGGTTTCAATATCCGTCTTAATACTATTTGGTATTCTTCAATTCATTTAAAAGTTCCCCTAAATTTATGCATGCAAAGGTTGAAGCATAGTCTGACATACCATAAGGAATAATTAAATCATCATTGTGGATCATCGAACCGCATGAATAAATTACATTGGGTACATATCCTTCCCTTTCCTCGTTGTTTGGCATCATTAAGGGGGTTTTTAATCTCCCTATTTCTTTTTCAGGATTATCTAAGTCATACAGGGAGGCTCCCAGAACATACTCCCTCATCGGCCCGACAGCATGGGTTACGACCAGCCAACCTTCTTCTGTCTCAATCGGAGATCCGCAATTTCCGACCTGAATGAATTCCCAGTGATATTTAGGCTCCTGAATGATTTTGGCGTCCCGCCAGATATTAATATTATCTGAAAAGGCAATAAAATTACTTACTCCGTCAATTCTGCAAAGCATTACATATTTACCATTGATCTTCCTGGGGAACAATGCCATGCCTTTATTCTGAGCAATTTCGCCATGAATGGGTGAGATTATAAAATGGTAGAAATATTTGGTTTCAAGCAACTTTGGCAGGATGGTCATGCCATCATAAGCTGTATATGTAGCATAATACGTTGTTTCACCGTCATCCTCTGTGAATTTAATAAAACGTGCATCTTCAATGCCATTTTGTTCCGTTTCAGAGACCGGGAATATAACTCTTTCCGAAATGGCTGTATCAAGGGAAAATTCGATTTCATAATGTGACTTAGCCAACCACATTATTTGATTAAGAAGCCTTTTTTTTGTTACCGAGAGTTGTAAAGAATCCCTTATTTCAAATACGCACCTTTTCAGTTCACCATATGTGAATGTATCACCCAATCTATCCAATACAAGAGCCGGAGGAACGATGTTATTGAATTTCTGCATTTCATCCAGCTTCCTCATAAAGGATTCTTTATTGTAAACGTGTCTTTTGACACGATCAGCTTCATCCAGCATTTGGCCGACAGGTTCAAAAGTCAGGTTATTCTCCTTATCAATAACACCTGTACGGAAAACAATGGAGGAAATGTGTCCTTCTCCTGTTGCCCTGAAACTCACAATCACCCTTTTTTCACCTGCCGCTAATTCCGTTTGATCTGGATGTTCTACAATGGATGGATTAAAAAAAGCTGCAGACTCAATTGAATACTCCTTTGTGAAATATGAACCGATAAGCATTTTTCTGGAAATATCAAGATTATCCGGGTTAATATACAGTTCTTTAAACAAATGTGTAAGCTTATTGAAATGTTTTTCAAATATCTTAGAAATATTTCTGTGACGTTTGGAATAACCTCTCAGCACCTGACTTAATGCGATATTTAGTACATCTTCCGGCAAAACCAATACCTTACGGATAATATTTGCACTTCTTTCGTTGTTAGTATAATAAAAGCGGGCAATTACCCTGCTCGGATCGGGGTAAAACCTTACATCTTTTCTGGTTACAGGAACTTGCATTGATCTCTATTTTTGATTTAAATTAATTTATAAATATAATACATATCTGCTACATAATAAATCCTGATATGGATGATTCACACCGTCTGGCTTAAAATGATTTAAAGCTTGGGATATATTTCTTCACCAAAGGAATCTGACCAGGCTAAATAAAATACGAAAATTGGGACTTCGGTATTATTAGTTTACAAATATGTCAATCGAAGTCCGAACTTACACAATTATCAGATCGGAATAAAACTATGAGTTAGGAGGATTAAAAAAGAAATCCTGAAAGATATTGGTAATCAATTAGGGAAAGGAAGTTGGTTCAGACAAAACATCGTATATTATTCAAAATCATCCATATCTTCCAATAATTCCTGAGGGTCAATCTCTTCCAGTTCATCGTAAATGTAATCGTATTTTTCATTTTTCCCCTTTCTGGGATTTTTTATCTTTTTTTCTCTTAAAGGATTATCCTTTTCTTTCTTTTTTGAATTCAACGACGATTTTTTATTTTTCATGATGATAAAATATTCAATTAGTATTAAAATAAGTATTCCATTTCATTTCAGTTCTTTTTTCCCAGTCCCGCTTGTGGTATATATAACTTATAATCAAGGGCAAAACAGAAGTAGCCTCTGCAAATACCATTTGTTCATAGGCGGTATCAACCTTACCCCAGGATGATGCTTCCTTAAGGGTCGAACCTGAACATCCTCCATCCCTTACGTCAGCTACCGTTATCTGTATTGCATATTTATGCATAGGTATGTATTCACCCAACATTTCAGCACAAACAACAATATCCTGTGCAAAATTTTTTGGCACTCCCCCACCAATCATAAACAAACCTGAATTATCAGATGCCATTTTAATCTGTGTAAGTTCCATGAAATCTTTCACGGAATCAATAGACACGTGGTTATCAGGTCTTTTCCACTGATGCCTTGCTGCCTCCAATTTTAGTTATTAGTGAAAGTAGCCGGAAACCTTATTAAGGAAAGAAAGGACAGATCAAATAACAATCTTAAATAATTTGTATAGGAGACGATGGGAAACGAAAAGTTTAAAGAAAGTCGGAGGAAGTGAAATTTTATATTTCCATTCAACCAAAATATAAAGATAAGGTGTCATTGCTTTAGGATTAAAGGGTTATAAGATAAAATATTCTCCTTTTATGCCCTCTTTAAACATGGGGAATAACATCCTTGCGTTTCAGTTTGGTTGTATAAAAAATCTGAGAATCTTTATATAATAACACTACTGTCCGGTTAACGAATATATAAAAGTTCGGGAAGACTAAATATATAAGCGATAGAAGTTCTTTGAAATATTTTTCGATTTGAAATCAAAATCCTCCTATAAAACACTCTCTCTTCGTCCCGGCAGGGACAGAAAGATAATAGGCAGGCATTTCAATGCCTGATACAGAAAAGTAACAAATATTAAACATCCCGGAGGGATAGAATGAAAAAATGTCTTTGCTTTACAATTATTTTCAGCAGTATCTACGATATTTTAATATTAAAACATTTATAAATGGGAAATTCATACATTAGTTGTTACGTCCACTACGTTTTTTCAACAAAAAACCAAGAAAAATGGTTGAAATCTGATATCAGGGAGAAACTTTTTCCCTATATAGGTGGAATCTGCAGAGAAAATAATTTTAAGTTAATAAAGGCTGGAGGTGTAGATGATCACCTGCATCTACTGGTATCACTTCCCTCAACAATTACAATCGCTAAGGCAATACAATATTTAAAAGGAGGATCTTCCAGGTGGATTCATGAAACGTTTGGAAACATGAAGAATTTTGCATGGCAGGAAGGATATGGAGCATTTACAATAGGTGTTTCGCAAATTGACCGAACAATAAAATATATTACAAATCAGGAAGATCATCACAGGAAAAAAACTTTTCGTGAAGAATTTATTGATATTTTAAATTATCATGGAATTGAATTCGAAGAAAAATATTTGTTATAGTGCCATTCTAGCCCTACGGGCTGTTTGGCATGTGTTGT
>DAOVQI010000157.1 GCA_030628785.1 Bacteroidota bacterium | reverse complement strand
TTTCCCGACCAGTTGATTTTCTGAAGTTCTTTTATGGCATCACCGGTGATGGTTTTTGTGTTCATACCATACTCCTCACAAATCAGCTCGTTGAAATGCTCGGCAAGTAAAGGTATATCTTCTTTCCGGTCATTAAGTGGAGGCACGTCTATTAAAATTACGCTTATCCTGTGATAAAGGTCCTCCCTGAAGTGGTTTTCCCTGATTTCTTCCTGTGTGTTTTTATTCGTTGCAGCAATAATTCTCACATCAACGTTGATGTCCTTGTCGCTGCCTACACGGGTGATCTTATTTTCCTGCAACGCCCTGAGAACCTTGGATTGGGCCGAAAGACTCATATCGCCGATTTCATCAAGGAATAAAGTGCCGCCATGAGCCTGTTCAAATTTCCCTTTTCGTTGCTTTATGGCTGAGGTAAAGGAGCCTTTTTCATGCCCAAACAGTTCACTTTCGATTAATTCAGAAGGTATAGCGGCGCAATTTACTTCAATAAAAGGCATCTCAGCCCGTTTGCTTTTTTCGTGCAGCCATCGTGCAACCAGTTCTTTACCTGTTCCGTTATCTCCGGTAATCAAAACCCTGGCATCCGTTGGAGCAACACGTTCAATCATTTCCTTTACCTTACTGATCGCCTTGGAATCCCCGATCATTTCATATGTTTTGAATACCTTTCGTTTTAATACCTTGGTTTCAGTTATCAATGTAGATTTATCAAGGGCATTCCGGATGGTTATTAGAAGGCGGTTCAGATCAAGAGGTTTTTCAAGAAAGTCAAATGCCCCTTTTTTTATTGCTTCAACGGCAGTATCGATATTACCATGACCGGAAATCATAATTACCGGAACCTCGGTTGAGATTTCGAAGATTTTTTCCAGTAATTCAATGCCGTCCATTTTGGGCATTTTAATATCACAAAGAACAATATCATATTGTTTATTTCTGAATAATTCAAGGGCTTCCATTCCGTCGATCGCGAGATCGACAGTATGTTTTTCGTATTCGAGAACCTCTTTCAGGGTATTCCTTATACTTTGTTCATCATCTATAACCAATATATTTGGCATTGTTGAAGATTTAGTTTTTGTACCGGATCCATTTCCATATTTCTTTATACGAAGGTTTCTTTCCATATAAAAGAATTCCTGTCCGGTATATCTTTGCTGCCATCCAGGTAGTACCAATAAAAGTCAGAATCAGCAATATCATAGAAAGACCCAATTCCCAAAGTGGTACACCAAACGGAATACGTGCCATCATAACGATAGGAGAGGTTAAGGGAATGAGGGAAAACCAGAAAACAATTGAACTTTCCGGATTTTGGAAAGCACCCATGGCAACAAACAACCCAAGCAGTAAAGGAATGGTAATTGGCATCATGAATTGTTGGGTATCCGTTTCGTTGTCAACTGCTGCTCCTACTGAGGCAAACAGGGATGCGTATAGCAGATAACCACACAGAAAATAGAAAATAAATGCAAAAATAATTGTTAACCAGGGTATGTTCCCCAATGTGCTGAAGAGTTCCTGTATTTCAGTCATTTCCTGAATCTCAGAAACCTGAGTTTGAGCAATAGGACTTGATGATAAAATATTTTCAGTTAATGGTTGTTCGGTTACTGCACTTATATCAGGAATTAAAACGGATTTTGCTATGGAAATAATGATAAACGTAATTAAAATCCAAAAGAAAAATTGTGTCAGGCCAACCAATGCAATACCAATGATCTTTCCCATCATTAACTGAAAGGGTTTTATTGAGGAGATAATAATTTCAACAATCCGGCTGGTCTTTTCTTCAATGACTCCTCTCATCACCTGTGCCCCAAAAATGAAGGTAAGCATGTAAATCAGAATACCGCTTATATAAGCTAAACCCATTGCAATACCCGTACTCGTTTCTTTTTCTTCACCTGTATCACTTATCTTGATGGTTTGAATTTTAACATCTGTATCAATCTCTTTAAGGATTTCATCAAGATCCTCAATGTCATAGGTAAGCAGTTTGAGTCTTTCGATTTCTTTTTCAATCGCGTTCGAAATGTGCTCCGTAATATCGAGTGGGGGTTGCTTGTTGGATAATAGCTGAATGGCACTTGGGAGATAGGTAACCTTAGGAGAAATATGTAAGATACCATAATAACCCAGTTCGCCGAAATTGCCTTTGATTTCCTGAAGGTCCACATTCTCAAGGTATTCAAATTTCAGGTATTTTGTTCCTGGTATTTTCCCTTTAAACATCTCTGTTCCGTCTTCAATTACAGCTATAGTTTTTTCATCGGTGTCTTGACGTGTCATTATCCAGACAGGAATAATAAACATAGCTGCCATAAATAAGGGGGCAAGAAGTGTCATTATGATAAATGATTTCTTTTTTACCCTGGTAGTGTATTCTCTCCTGATAATAATGGATACCTTATTCATTGTATTGGAATTTAAGAATTATGTAAATCATTTTATACCCAGTAATACACAAATAATTAAAACTATTAGTTCGTTCTTGAAATAACATATCAATTAAATAAATTTCTAATTACTCTAATTTCTAATTGACCTAAATAATACCCAAATTCCCAATAACCCAATTGGGACTTGGTTTTTGGGATTTATTTAGAAATTAGGTCAATTAGGTTAATTAGATTAATTAAATTTCTGTTTAATGTTTATTTATTACCATATTAATTAAGAAACGCTCTACTATGTTCTTTTTATCGTTTCTTCTTCCTGAACAACACGGATAAAAATATCATTCATGCCAGGGACAATTTCATTGAATGAAACAATTTTTCCGGATTGTAGCAGTGATTTCAATATATCGTTGGTTGAAAAACTGTCCTGAAGTTTTATTCTAACGATACTTTGACCATTTACTTTTTTGTGTTCAAGAATTTTATATTGCGAACTCAGGGTAGCCGTTAACAGGTTTGCTTCTCCCTCAAATCCAATTTCGTACTCATTGGAGGCATACCTTTTTCGTATTTCATCGATACCCCCTTCGAGCAATGTACGGGCTTTGTTTATTAAGGTAATATGGCTGCAAAGTTCTTCAACCGATCCCATATCATGAGTTGAAAAAATAATGGTTGCCCCCTGGTCCTTAAGCTTCAGAATTTCCTTCTTTAAAATTTTAACATTGATGGGATCAAATCCGGTAAAAGGTTCATCAAAAATAAGTAGTTTGGGTTCATGAAGGACCGTAATAATAAACTGAACTTTCTGTTGCATTCCTTTTGAAAGTTCTTCAACCTTCTTGTCCCACCATGCCTCGATCTCAAATTTCTCAAACCAAACCTTTAATTTTTTCAAAGCATCTTGTCTTGACAAGCCTTTAAGCCGGGCGAGGTAAACGGATTGTTCACCAACCTTCATTTTTCTATATAAGCCTCGTTCCTCGGGTAAATAACCGATATCATAAATATCATCTGATTTAAGTTTATTCCCTTTGAAAAATAATTCGCCGCTATCGGGTGCAGTTATTTGATTGATAATTCTAATCAGGGTGGTTTTCCCTGCGCCATTTGGCCCAAGTAATCCGTAAATGCTCCCCTCGGGAACAGATACGGTTATCTGATCCAAGGCAAGATGATTAGCAAATTGCTTTACAATGTGCTGAGCTTTAAAAAGTTCCATTAATATATCAATTCTTTGGTTTTGGGTTACAAAGATAAAAAATTTGAAAGGATAAAAAAGATTAGCAAGTGTAAGGTAAATATAACTCTGCAAGTAATTAAAGAATTTTAAGATAGGCTAAGGCTAAGAAAAACATTTATTTAATATCCAATGAAGATAATACTCAATTGCTCTGCCCGACTTAGACAGGCTGACTGCTTTGTCAATCAGAGAACAGCAGTTATGAAATTAGCTGTGCCGGTAAAAATTTATTCAAAATAGCTTCTCATTTTTTCAAAAAAGCTTTTATCAGACTTATCGGGACGTGGGATAAAATTTTCCGATTCGTTTAGTTTAACCAGAATTCTTTTTTCATCTTTCGTCAGATATTTTGGTATCCACACATTGATATTAACAAGGAGATCACCTTTCCCATAACCATTTACTTCAGGTAGTCCTTTTCCCTTTAATCTCAGAATTTTTCCGGGTTGGGTTCCGGGATCAATCCGAATCTTAACTTTTCCGTCAACCGTTGGTATTTCGGCATTGGATCCAATAGCCGCGTCAGAAATACTCAGGAATAAAGAGTATAGTAAATCGTTTCCATCACGAATTAATTCAGGATGTTTAACTTCGTCAATCAAAACCAGTAAATCGCCGTTAATTCCACCACGCCTGGCTGCATTTCCTTTACCTGTAACCGTCATTTGCATTCCACGGGAAACACCTGCTGGTATATTTATTGATACGATTTCAAGATCTCTGATAATACCTTCTCCGGCACAATGAGGACATTTTCTTGTAATAACTTTCCCTTCACCTCCGCAAGCCGGGCAGGTTGTACTGGTTTGTATTTGCCCAAGAAAAGTATTGGAAATCCTGGTAACCTGGCCACTTCCGTGACAAGTATGGCAATTCGAATAAGCTGATCCATCTGCGGCCCCGGTTCCACTACAATTATTGCAGGAAATGTATTTTTTCAGCTTTAATTTCTTTTCAACACCCGTTGCTATTTCTTCCAGATTAAGAACGACTTTTACTCTTAAGTTGGTTCCTTTATTAACACTTCTTGACATTCTGCTGCTTCCAAACCCTCCAAATCCAAATCCACCAAATATGTCACCGAATTGAGAAAAAATATCCTCAATAGTCATTCCTCCTGCTCCAAACCCCTGACCTGATCCACTTAATCCGGCATGGCCAAATTGATTGTATCTGGCCCTTTTTTGATCATCACTTAAAACTTCATAGGCTTCAGCTGCTTCTTTAAACTTATCCTCTGCACTTTTATCACCGGGATTTTTATCGGGGTGATATCTTAATGCCAGCTTCCGGTATGCTTTTTTAATTTCCTCATTTGATGCATTCCGGGATACTCCTAATACTTCATAGTAATCTCTTTTCGCCATCGTATTATTCTCCTATAACCACTTTGGAATAACGTATTACTTTGTCATTCAGGAAATATCCTTTTTCCACTACATCTACTATTTTTCCCTTTAGCTTTTTATCAGGAGCCGGAATCTTGCTGATTGCCTCGTGGTAATCAATGTCAAAACTTTTGTGCAGGGCATCAATTTCCTTTACACCATTTGATTGTATGAATTCTTTGAATTTTCCGTATATCAAGTCGATACCCTCTTTCATGGCAATACAATCGGTTGTTTCGTTCATTGATTGTATGGCTCTGTCAAAATCATCCATTACAGGCAATAGTTTTATTAAAATATCTTCGTTAGCCAACGTAGTTAATTCAATTTTTTCACGAAGTGTACGTTTCCTGTAATTATCAAATTCTGCCGAGAGTCTTAAATATTTATCCTGAAGTTCCTTTATTTTTAATTCATTCGACTTTTCCTTTTTAACCGATGTCTTTGCCTTTTTTTCAAAACGATCAACCTTAACTTTTTCCTTGTCTTTTTTTGTTTTTTTTGCTGCCTTGCCTGATAATGTTCTTATTGGATCACCGTTTTGACTCTTCTTTTCACTTTTTTTAGTTGTACTGCTTTTATTCATATATTTAAATTTTTATCCACGAATTACGCTAATTACACTAAGGAAAATTTAATCATAACCCCTGCCTGTCCAACAACTGGCGGATGTATGTCGGTTATGACTGTTTCATCTTCTAAAATGTTTTATTGTTTCAACATGTGGGTATTTGATCATTGCCCAATCAACAAATAATTTGCCATACTTACAACTACGACAAATTGGCATGTAGAAAAAAAGGAGGAAAGGCTTATTTCTCTCTCTTAATATCAGCTCCAAGCTTGTTTAGTCGCTTGTCGATAGCCTGATACCCCCTGTCTATTTGTTCGATATTATGAATGATGCTTGTTCCTTCGGCGGAAAGGGCCGCAATTAAAAGCGCAACGCCTGCACGAATATCGGGCGAGGACATGGTAGTACCGCGAAGTTTTAATTGTTTATCAAGCCCGATAACTGTTGCCCGGTGAGGATCACATATAATGATTTGGGCGCCCATATCGATGAGTTTGTCGACAAAAAACAAACGACTTTCGAACATCTTCTGATGAATAAGGACACTTCCTTTTGCCTGTGTTGCAACAACCAGAAAGACACTTAGAAGGTCAGGGGTCAGACCCGGCCAGATGGCATCGGAGATTGTCATAATGGAACCATCAATAAATGTTTCAATCTCATAGTGCTCCTGCCGGGGAACGTATATATCTTCATTTCTATATTCCATTTTTATCCCGAGTCTTTTAAAGGAGTCGGGGATAATCCCTAAATTCTTAATTGAAACATTTTTAATGGTTATTTCCGACCCGGTAATAGCGGCAAGACCAATAAAGCTGCCAATTTCGATCATATCGGGCAGTAATGTATGGGTGCAACCTGTTAAAAAATCGACACCTTCGATGGTTAACAAATTTGAGCCTATCCCTGTGATATTAGCTCCCATTTTGATCAGCATCCGGCAAAGTTGTTGAACATAAGGCTCACAGGCGGCATTATAAATGGTTGTTGTACCCCGTGCCAAAACAGCAGTCATTATAATGTTTGCCGTACCTGTAACAGAGGCTTCCTCAAGATGAATATACGTTCCTTTAAGGTTTTGTGCTTCGACTTTGTAAAAATGGTTTTTTATGTCGAACTCAAATTTTGCTCCTAACTTCTGAAAGCCGATAAAATGGGTGTCGAGCCTTCTTCTGCCAATTTTATCTCCACCTGGCTTGGGAATATAACCTTTTCCAAATCGTGCCAGAAGTGGACCAACAATCATAATGGAACCGCGAAGTTCTGATGCTTGTTCCTGAAATTCCTGAGTAAGTAGATATTCAATATGAATATTAGCAGCCTGGAAAGAGTATTCTGAATTTGATGTTTTTCGGACGGTAACCCCAAGACCTTCTAATAGATAGATTAATTTATTAACATCCCTGATATTCGGTATGTTTTTAACAGTAAGCTTTTCGGAGGTAAGCAATGTTGCGCAAATGATTTGGAGAGCTTCATTTTTTGCGCCCTGTGGTATAATCTCGCCCCGGAGTTGATTGCCCCCGTTTATGATAAAGGTACCCATAAAGAGTGGTTGAGTGTTGTCTTATAATAAAGCCTTCGGTATAGCTGATAACTTCAACTTTTAGTTAATACAAGTTACGGGTTACAGGTTACATGTTTTCGTTCTGCCGGGTGGAAAGGCAAGTTTTAAAGAATAACAATTTTAATTTTGTTTTAA
>DAOVQI010000045.1 GCA_030628785.1 Bacteroidota bacterium | reverse complement strand
GAAGTCATTACCGTGGAAAAAAGAACACCAAAAAAAACCGATGCTACGGTGATAAGCGTTCTTCTTTTATTCCTCCAAAGGTTTCGCCAGGCAATTATTATGTTATTCATTTTTAGCTTGAGTTTAACTTATTTGTGGCAATTCAGTTTTCAAGAGTTTCTTTTTTATTATGTGTTAAAAGTTATAGGTTAAAAGTTATAAGTTATAGCTCCAAACCCGAAGGTACGTGTGTAATTTTCTTTCGTGATCTTAAAAATTGAAATTATACGTCCCAAAGGGACTTCTTTGGTATAACAACATATAACATTTAACATATAACTTATAACATTTTATATTTCTTTCCTCTCAATACACTAATTAATTACAACATTTGTAAATTCGAAGCATGTTGCCTCGCCTTACGGGTTCTTTTCCATTTTCAATAAAAACCTGCCAATATCTAATCGTTGAATATTACCGTATCCGCTTCATATTCTGAATTGAAAAGAAATCATCCCGAATGGGGTTATTAAATTCAATCTTGTTGAACTCCATTATGGTTTTATAGCCTTCTTTCTCAACCGGGATCATTTCAAAATATGTTGGTATCACCCGGTCCCCAACATTCTTAATTTTCGACAAAGTTTCCAGGTTGACCAGGAATCCGTCTTCATCATAGTATTCATTTTTGAGGATGAAGGATTCTTTTTTGCTTATCCAGGAGATAATTTTACCCCATACAACAGGAGCATCCTCATTGGGAATTAGCTGGATTTTATAGCATTCATGACCCTGGATTGATTCACTTCCAATGATCTCATGCATGTAATCCTTAACAATGGATGATTCCTTCACTATATCATCATTTGTTATGTCAGAACCCATCCAGGATTGCATCATCATAGATGGAGGTATTTTTATCATCCGTTCAATGGACGGGACCCAGTTCCACATTTCATGCTTGCGCTTCAGGAATACTTGTCCCTTTTCTTTTGCGGGCGCTGTGACATAAACAATGGAGTATTCGGTTCCTTTCGACCAGACTTTAAAGGAAAGGGATCTGTCCCATTTGGGCCGGATAATTTTCATGGTCATTTCTGAATAGCTGGAGTTACCGCGCATGAGTTTATCGGCTTTATCAATAACATCTTTAGCGGTAATATTTTCCTGGGCATTAACCCATCCGGAACTACTAATAAATAACACCGAAAGGAGTATTATTAAATTTTGTCTTTTTGGTTTCATTTTATTTGATATAAAGGTCAATTATTTTTTGTTTAATATCTTCAATCGGAAAATATTTCGGATCCATAACATAATTCATATACACTCCTTCAATCATTGCACCAAAAAATCTGGCCTCTGCTGCAGGATTTTTTTTACCCTGGGATTTGAAATAATTTTCCAGCATCTTATATAACGGAATAAATAATCGCATTAGTTCTTTTTCTACCAACGTAAGAACCTGGGGCTGAACAATAATCCCGAAGTATAATTTCCAGAAATAGACATTTTTCTGCAAAATCACAAAGTTTTGCTCAATAAAATATTGCAATTCCTCTTTAGTAAGTATGCTGTCGCTGTTAGGATCGAAGTTTTTCAGAAGATTATCTATCCCGTTAAAAGCAATCGTTCGAATCAGTGCTTCTTTACTTTCAAAATAGTTGTATATCAACCCTTTTGAAATGCCTGCTTTTTTTGTTATATCGCTTATTGAAGTCTTGAAAAACCCTTCATTGGCAAAAAGTTCCAAAGCAGTATCGAGTATTAAAGCTCTTTTAGCTTCCCTTATTTCTTCGAATTGTTCCGGTGTTCTGGGTGACATAAAAAATTATTTTTATGACTGACCGCTTAGTCAAAACATATCTTAATAAAAAGTGCAAAAATTGCACCAAAAAACACCCTTTGACTGAACGTTTGGTCAAAGATAAAAAAAGAATTTATAACTTCCAACTTTTTAATAAGAAAAAATACTATTTACTTACCAAATCATTGGCAATGCACCAAAGGAATTACTATGTGACTATGCTTATGATACAGGTTGCGGGTTTATTTGGTTGTGAAACAAATTGTAAAACGACTTTCCAAAGTCGTTTGTGCAGTATGCTTTCTAAGTAACTATTTAATAATTGATCAACCAAGCTTCTGGTATCCCGCATCAGAATCAGGTCTCCAGTATCCGTGAACCTTAGTCAGGCTGATAAAAACTTTATACCTTTAGCTTTTTATTGTAACTTTTCATATCTCTATAGCGTCTTATCATCGACTTCAGGATTTCATGACAGTAGAAGAATACAACAAAAGTGTAGACGATTATTCAGATGGACTGTACCGCTTTGTTCTGAAAAACATAAAGGATAAGGACAAAGCAAAGGACATTATACAGGACACCTATGAGAAATTATGGATAAAGGTGGAAACGGTAATGTATGAAAAGGTAAAGTCTTATTTATTTTCAACAGCCTATCATACCATGATTGATGTAATCAGGAAAGAAACCAGGATAACCGGTTTCGATGAAGTGAATGCGGATAAACATTCCCATTCGGAGCAATATAGTGATTTGAATGAGGTTCTCCATGAAGCCATAAATAAATTACCTGAAGTACAACGATCGGTAATCCTTTTAAGAGACTATGAGGGGTATTCATACCATGAAATTTCTGAAATAACCGGTTTGAGTGAACCACAGGTTAAGGTATACATTTATCGTGGAAGGATATTTTTGAAAAAGTATATTGGAAGTGTTGAAACGCTTGTATAATTCATATGGTAATGGACATTAACAGGCAAAATTTTGAAACGTATTTTATCGATTATCTTGACGGGAGACTCGATCCCGGTCAGGTGGCTGAATTATTATCCTTTCTTGGGAAAAACCCTGACCTTGAGCGGGAATTGAAAGAATTTGAAAATATTCAAATTAAACCCAGGGAAATTCTTTTTCCTGGTAAAGAAAGTTTAAGAAAGACAATATCTGATATACCGGTAATTAATGAATCAAATTTCGAAGAATATTGTATTGCAAAAATCGAAGGGGATCTCCGGGCAAAGGATGAAGTAATTCTGGAACAGTATCTGGCTGATTTTCCGGGAAAAAGAAAAGACTTTGAACTTTTTGCTAAAACGATACTTCAGCCTGATACAATATTTTTTAAAGATAAGACTTCGCTTAAGAAACCATATGCTGGTTTAATGATAGGCAGAAGAACAATGTGGGCGTATGTTTCAGCCGCTGCTTCAATAGTCATTCTTTTTATACTATTCATTGGAACCGACTGGAAACTGTTTCAAAAGAAAAACCAACTGGCTCTTTCGGAAACCGAGAGCAGCAATCAAAAAACCGAATTGGTTCAGAAGAATATAGTACCGCCAGAAAGTGAAAAGATAACTGAACCGGGTAATAAAGAATTGATATCAAACAAAGAAAAACCGGTAATTTTGAAAGAATCTGGAGACAATCGGGAGTTATCTAATTTCATTTTAGAACATAGTCAAATTGAAACCTTAACCACAGAGAAATCTCCCCGGAGGGATTTGATTATAGAAAAAACCCTTGAAAAGCTGGAGCCGAAAGGGATCATTCAGGTTAAACAGCCTGTGCTTTTGGCAGATCTTCGTTTTTCCAGAGAAATTATAGGTGAGCAACCTGACAAGAGCGGCTTTCTTACGATACGCCAGTTTGCAATCAGGGAGTTTAAAAGTAAAGTATTACTGGAAGATGAAGAAAAGATCAATCCGGACAGGTTTTCTGTTTGGGACATGGCGGATGCGGGAGTTAAAGGTGTCAATAAACTGGTTGGCTGGAATATGGAATTGGACAAAATCTATGATGAAAAAGGCATTATTACTGCACTTGCCTTCAATTCAGGCACCCTGGCCTTTAATACTTCACTGAAATAATAAGCCTTCCTGTAACATATACCCAAGTTTGTACGTCCTATCATCGAGTTAGGCGACATTTTGCTTAGCGACTTTAAAACCTAAAGGAAGGAGGGAAAAAATGAGAAACATAAATAAAAAACTTGTGATGGTAGCCTGGATAGGTTTGCTGGTAACAAGTATTGTCGGCAGTGCCACTGTGCAAAAATTAAGGGTAGCTGAGGAGACAGTAGGAGGAGTAGAAAGGGCTTCAGAAAAAAGGTTTTCTATAACAGTGGACCCACGAATGGAGTTATTGGCTGTAGTTCAGCACTTTAGTTCCTGGGCTCCGGGAGGCCACATAAAGAGCAAGACTACATATAAGGATGATATTGACCATTATTTTGAGGCATTTAAGGACCATCCAGCTATAGCCTGTATTGAAAGCCTTGTTAGTGCTGGTTTTACCCATGATGCTCCAGTTGCGTTCATGCTTTATCACAGTGATCCTCCAGAGTTTGTTCAGAAAAATCCATATTCAGATTACTTGATTGGAAGAGCAAGAGGCGAGGAAAACTTGATAGAATTCACTGATGCACTCAGGGATTTTGCTCTTAAAACAAACTTTATGCGATTCTATCAGGCTCATAAGGCTCTGTATGACACCTTGATTGCAGAGGTAAAATCATTACTCGAAGGGAAAGCCTATATTCAAGTCCTCGAAGATTTTTATGGTGAATCAAGAAACAGTTATGATGTTATCCTGCCCCCTCTCTTTGCAGGTGGCTACGGAATTACAGTAGAAAGTAAAAAAGGATACGATATCTATGGGGTAATTGGGCCTTGTTCACTAAGAGATAAGCGAGTAACCTTTGCTTGTCTTGGTTACCTCGAAAGTATAATACTACACGAATGGAGCCATTCTTTTGTCAATCCCTTGGTAGACCAAAACCTTGACCGGTTTAAGGAATCCATTGCTTTGTTTGAACCTATCAAGGGGATGATGCGAAATCAGGCTTATCCTAGTTGGAGAATTTCCCTTTATGAGCACATAGTTCGGGCTTGCGAGATTCATATTCGAGCCAATCTTTACGAAGATTTCAAAAAGGACAAACCCTTGAGACGCCAGGAAGGAAAGGGGTTTTGGTACATCAGCTATGTCGATAGTTTGCTTGATGTATATGAAACACAAAGAAAGCAATATCCAACTTTTAGTCAATTTGTGCCGGTTATTGCTAATAGACTCAGTCACATTTCCATTGAAGATCTACCAGAGAGGATAACCACCTTTAGAGGTCCCTTAGATGCTATCTTCCCACGCACCGATAGTATCTATCTCGTATATCCCACTGCTATTGAGGAAGAGTCAATCAACAAGATTAAGCAAGATCTGGAAAACTTTGCCGGGTTTCTCTATTCGGCGCAAATAGAACCTGTAATCATAAGTGATAAAGGGGCTCTTGAGATCAATTGGCAAGATAAAGTTTGTTTTATTTACGGCAATCCAAGGGATAACTTATTCTTAGGTCAACTTAAAATTAGAATTCCATTGAGGTTTCGTGATAATGCAATAGAATTTGGAGGGAAAAGATATGAAGGTAAAGGAGTATTTTTAATCTCTTGTATGCCGAACCCATTCAATAAGAAGCTTCCTTTTACTTTGTGCGTTGCTAACAGTCCGGAAGATCTGATCGGAGCTGGTTCGAGGATTAAAGGCCCAAGCGAGTGGTGTGTAGATTATATACTCTATCGTGGTGATGAGAAATTGGATACCGGCCTGTACCATAAAGAGAAAGGCAAATGGTCTCTGGTTCCGTGAGAGAAGCAAAATTGTGGAAGAGTTATATATTTATAAATAAATTAAGAAATGATTATGAAAAAGTTAGTAATAGTTTTATTGGTTTTCACAATAGGTATTGGTTCGTATGGATATCCTGACACAACCAGGGTTAAAGTCGCTAAAAATGAAATTGTTAAAATAGTGGACGATGACCAGGGTACCGATATTTCGGAATACAATGATAAGGACGATACTGTAAAGGTAAAGATTGGGAAGAAGGGAATTAAAATTATAGAAAATGAAGATGGCACATCCATTGACATCATCGATCTTGATGAAATGGAGGATGAAAAGGATTTCACCTATAAAAGGAAGTTCAAGGGGCACTGGAGAGGTTTCGAAATGGGATTGAATAATCTTTCAACCGAAGAATTTTCATTAAGCTTACCTGCATCAGATCATTTTATGAATCTGAATACTGGAAAGTCGTGGAATGTGAATATAAATTTTTTGCGATACGGACTGGGATTAATCGGGAATAATGTTGGTATTGTAACCGGGTTAGGGTTTGAATTTAACGATTACAGGTTCGATAACAATAATACAATTATGAAAGATGATAATGGCATGATTGTAGAAGGCACCTATGGGCTTCCTTTGGAAAAATCTAAATTTGCAACCGCGTATCTTACGGCACCTCTTTTACTGGAATTACAGGTTCCAACAGGAAAACACAACAAAAGGTTATTCTTATCCGGAGGTGTTATCGGAGGATTAAAAATAGGATCACATACAAAAGTGGTATATAAAGAAGATGGAAACAGGCAAAAAGTTAAAGACAGAGGAGACTTCAACCTGTCACCTCTTCGCTATGGTGTGACTGCCAGAATTGGTTACAGGGCATTAAAAGTGTTTGCAAATTATTATTTAACACCTCTTTTTGAAGAAGGTGCAGGTCCTGAACTGTATCCTTTTTCTGTGGGATTGGTATTTAGCACTTTCTGAGATTATTGTATTGAATGTGCAAGGTGCTATTCGTCCGGATAGCACCTTTTTTACTGCAATTCCTTTCATTTTTCCTATCTTTGGCTAAATTTAGTAAAACCCGAAAAAATGAAGCTTTTACTTATTAGTAATTCAACCAATGCCGGTGAGGAATACCTTGATTACCCGAAGTATAATATAAAGGAATTTTTAGGGGGCCAATCAGTAAAGGCCCTGTTTATACCTTATGCAGCCGTGACCTTTTCTTTTGATGATTATGAAGAAAAAGTATCGGAAAGATTCAGAGAGGTAGGGCATGATATTGTTTCAATTCATCATTTCGAAAATCCGGCAAAAGCGGTAATGGAAGCGAAAGCTATTGTGGTTGGAGGTGGAAACACCTGGCAATTAGTTAAGATGATGCAGGAACAAGGGTTTATGGAAACAATACCGGAAAAAGTAAGAAAAGGCACACCATATATTGGCTGGAGTGCCGGTTCAAATGTTGCTTGTCCCACTTTATGTACGACTAATGATATGCCAATTACTGAACCACAGCGTTTTAAAACATGCAATCTGGTTCCTTTCCAGATTAATCCTCATTACCTGGATGTAAATCCTGACGGACATGCAGGAGAAACAAGAGAAGCCAGGATAGAAGAATTTATTGAAATTAACCCTGATGTGTATGTTGTAGGTCTCCGTGAGGGAACCATGCTTTTGATTGAGCAGGATGATATAAAACTGATCGGCCCCAGGAAAGCATGTATTTTCAAAAAGGGCCAGGTCCCCCTGGAACTTGGACCGGAAGACGATTTCAGATTTCTGCTATAAATGAAAATTATCCGACGGCTTTTTCGAATTATCTTTTTTACTGTCCTGATTTTATTTGCTGGGGGAATAATACTTTCTCATTTCTATAAGGAAAAAATTATAGATTTTCTGGTAAATGAACTGAATAAGCAATTAACCACCCAAATTGAGGTTGAGGAAATCAAATTTTCTGTAATCCGGAAATTCCCAAATGCTTCTCTTGAATTCAAGAATGTTCTTATCCGGTCAACATCCCAATTTGATTTTAAAGAATCCCATCAGATAAATACTGATACACTCCTTAGTGTTAAGCATTTATTCCTGCAGTTTAATTTAAGGGATATTGTTAAAAGTGATATTACCGTTAAAACAATTCATGCTGAGAATGGTACCCTAAAATTGTATACAACAAAGGACGGATTGGTGAATTACAGGTTTTTGAAAACGAAACAAGATACCGGGCAGTCAAATTTTACTTTAGCATTACAGAATCTCAAATTTTCAAATATTGAGTTAACCTTGATTGATAAAGCGAACCGGGTTGATTTGAAGGGGTATATAAACAAGTTTGCCTTTCGGGGTCATTTTGCCTCTTTTCAATATAGCTTGAAAACACAGGGAAATATATTCGTACAACATTTAGAAATCAGCAACGCACAAACACTTAGAAATCGTCCGGTTAAGCTGGAATTGAACCTTGATGTTGAAGATAATAAACACAACCTTAATAAAGGGGTTCTTGATATTTCCGGTTTGGAATTTTATGTAACCGGCACATTTTTTACAAAAAGGGAAAAACAATTGGACCTTGAGATCCGGGGCAAAGATCTGGATGTTTCTGATTTTGTTCCTTTGTTTCCGTCTGGAACAAGATATAAATTAAAGAGATACAATCCCAGGGGAAAAATCAGCTTTCAATCTGCTATTTCAGGATCCTATGGACCCGGAGGATCCATACATATTGAAATTGGTTTTGGAGTTCAGGATGGTTTTATTACCAAAGAGGATTCAAAAATTAAGTTATCTGATCTGAAACTGGAAGGTTTCTATTCAAATGGTGAAAAGAATAGTTCCCAATCATCCAAATTGGAAGTATCCAAATTTAATACTTTAATTGGGAGAAGTGAGTTGACTGGTTCATATACAATTATAGATTTTAAAAATCCTATCGTCGAATTGTTATTAACCGGTGATATTAATATGCAGGATATAAAGGAATTCTTTGATATTGATACCTTACAATACCTTACAGGTAAAATCAGGGCTAATGTAAAACTGGAAGGAAGGATCCAAGATATTAATAAGATCTCAATCCGTGATCTGGAGCGATTGAATCCGGTTGGACACATTCTATACAAGGATGTCGGCTTTAAGCTGCAAGGTGCTGTATTGGATTTTTCGGGTATCAACGGAAGTATGATGCTTGGAAAACATTTTTGGCTTGATGGTATTTTTTTAAATATTTCGGGAAATGAACTGCTCCTCGAAGGAAAATTGGGTAATGCCATGCCCTACCTGATCTCGGGAACCAAACCTCTTTTGATTGAAGGTACGATTAAAGCGGATAAACTTGACTTTGAAAAGTTTATTAAGAAGTCCGCTAATAAATCACAATATTCGGATTCATCGATAATTAAATTTCCTGATAAATTGCAGGCTAAACTCAATTTCGACATCGGACATTTTACTTTCAGGAGATTCTCTGCTAATAATTGTAAAGGGTTGCTTACATATAAACCTCATATGGCTGTTGTAAATTCATTATCCCTGGAATCAATGGGGGGAGAAATTTCGGGTAACGGAATTATCGTCCGGAAATACAACGGTGATTTTTCTGTAAAAACACAGGTTCAGTTAAACGAAATTAATATTAGAGATATGTTTTATTCGTTTAATAATTTTGGACAGAAATTTATCCTGGATAATCATGTAAAAGGTATCTTAGCCGGAAATATAAGTTTTTCTTCCGAAATAACCCCCGGTCTGAAAATAAAAAAGGAAAAAGTAATCACCGAAAGTTCTCTCGTGATAAATAACGGGGAGTTGATTGAATTTGAACCCATGTTGGGGTTGTCCAGGTTTATTGAGTTATCGGAGTTGAAACACATTACATTTTCAACACTTGAAAACGAAATCTTTATAAAAGACGAAACGGTTACTATTCCGTTAATGGATATTTATTCCACGGCATTTAATATTTCTCTCTCAGGGGTTCACCACTTTAGTAATAAGTATAATTATAAGGTGAGGGTTTTGCTTTCAGAAGTGCTTGCCAGAAAGGCGAGAGAGGTAAAAAAAGAGAATGAGGAATTCGGAATTATTGAGGATGATAACCTGGGACATACGAGTTTGTATTTATCAATTGCCGGCGATAAAGAGAACATTCATATTTCATACGATAAGAACCAGGTAAAGAATGTGATAAAGGAAACCATGAAGGAGGAAAAGAATGAATTGAAAAAGATACTACAGGAAGAATTTGGCTGGTTCAGAAAAGATTCATCTCTCCAGGAATTTGTAGATGAGCAGCAAAAGTTTGTCATTGAGTGGGAGGAAGCTGATACTATTCAAATAAAGAAACCTGAAAAAAAGAAAACTTCCAAAAAATTTATTATCGAGTGGGACGAAGAAAAGGATACTTCAAGTGTTAAAAAGAAACGTTATTGAAAAACTTAATGGATAAGAACATAGCTTCGCAAATTTACCCTGTTAAACAGCAACTTCGTTGCTCCTGCTGCGCAGGGTTTCACAGGGTGAACCCTGTGAAATATTGCTTTGCAATATAATAACAGGATAAAGTGTATTCCAGACTTTAGGCACTTTAAACTTTAGTCACTTTAGTCACTTCTTTATTTAGGCATTTTAGGCATTTCTTTTTCAGGCATTTTACATATTAAAACAGGTTTGATTTGAACGTCTACACACAAAAGATTCGGTGGAAATTTTTCTTATTTGTAATGGCTGTGGTTATTGGTTTAACCTCGTTAATTTATACACAGAGACTGGTAAGGGAATTAAAAATAGAAGAGCGAAAGAAAGTTGAGTTATGGGCGAAAGCCACCAAACAACTGATTGAGCTGGATATAACTGAATCCGACTTTGAATTTTTATTTGAAGTTATTGAACATAACAACACGGTTCCTGTAATTCTTGTTGATGCCCTTGGCGATACCATTTCCACCAGGAACCTGGATCCGGTCAGGAAAAATAATCCGGAATATCTGCACCGGCAGTTAAAGAAAATGAATCAGGTACATGAACCCATAGAAATCGAGTTGAGCAATGGTGAAAAGAATTACATTTATTATAAAGATTCATTTATTCTGACCAAGCTGGCCTGGTTCCCTTTTATCCAGCTAGGGGTAATTGTATTATTTATTTTCGTTTCCTATTATGCATTCAGTGCAACTCGCAAAGCTGAACAAAACCAGGTTTGGGTTGGTCTTTCAAAGGAAACAGCACATCAGCTGGGAACACCAACTTCTTCCCTGTCTGCCTGGGTTGAATTGCTTCGAATGAAGAAGCTTGATGAAAAGCTGGTCTCAGAATTTGAAAAAGATGTTAACCGTCTTGAGAAAATCACTGAAAGATTCTCAAAAGTCGGATCTAAACCTGCATTGGTCCGGTCGAATTTGGTGAAAGAAATTTTGCATACAGTGCAATATATCAAAAATCGATCTTCAAAAAAGGTCAGTTTTGAATTTAATTTCGGTGAAAACGAAAAGATTTGGATCCCATTGAATACCGTATTATTTGAGTGGGTAATAGAAAATTTGTGTAAGAATGCTCTGGATGCAATAGGCAGCGATGGTAAAATAAGGATTTCTATTACTAATCAAACGAAGGTAATTTACCTGGATATTAGCGATAATGGTAAAGGTATTCCAAAATCCAGATTTAAAACCATTTTTAGTCCTGGCTACACCACAAAGGAAAGAGGATGGGGACTTGGATTATCTTTAACAAAACGCATCGTTGAAATTTATCATGGAGGGAATATCTTTGTAAAATATTCGGAAATCAATAAGGGAACGACTATCAGGATAATACTTAGAAAGTAACCAGGTGAAAATCCAAAGAAGTGATATAGAAATAATGGCCCCGGCAGGTTCTTATGAATCGCTTATGGCAGCTATTCAGGCTGGTGCTGATTCGGTGTACTTTGGAGTTGACCAGTTGAATATGAGGGCTAAATCAGCAGGCAATTTTACCCTGGATGATTTGAAAAAAATATCCCTGATCTGTAAAGAACATAATATCCGGTCGTATCTTACCCTAAATACGGTTCTTTATGATGATGATCTTGATTCTATGAAAAAGATCATCAATACGGTAAAAGAAAAGGATATTTCGGCAATTATTGCTTCAGATCAGGCTGTGTTGAGTTATGCCGGCTCCATTGGGATTGAAATCCATCTTTCAACCCAGGTAAACATCAGCAATCTTGAGGCATTAAAATTTTATGCACGGTTTGCTGAAGTGATTGTCCTGGCAAGAGAACTAACATTGGATCAAATCGCAGGCATTTCCAAAGCCATTGAGGAGGAGCAAATTAGAGGCCCTTCCGGAAATTTAATCCGAATAGAACTTTTTGCTCATGGAGCCTTGTGTATGGCTATATCAGGAAAGTGTTATTTAAGCTTACATGAAGCTAACTCGTCAGCAAACCGGGGAGCATGTTTACAAATATGTCGCCGGGCCTATACAGTAAAAGAAAAGGAAACCGGTAATGAATTGGAGATAAAGAATGAATACATCATGTCTCCAAAAGATTTGAACACCATTGGGTTCTTAAATAAGATACTGGATGCAGGAGTGAAGTTATTAAAGATCGAAGGCAGGGCAAGATCACCTGAATATGTAAAAACAGTTGTGGAATGTTATGATGAAGCGGTCAGGTCGATTATAAATGGCACCTATAATGATAAGGAAATAAAGGAGTGGGAAAGAAGGTTATCTATGGTGTTTAACCGTGGTTTCTGGGGTGGTTATTATCTGGGTAAGAGGCTTGGCGAATGGAACCACCGCTATGGTTCCAGAGCAACCAAACGAAAAATATACCTGGGGAAAATTACCAATTACTTTTCCAGGATACAAGTTGCCGAATTCAAAATAGAAACTGGCTTCCTGAATGTAAATGATGAAATTCTTATTATAGGCCCAACCACAGGGGTCATTCAGTCCAGGGTTAAGGAAATCAGAGTTAATTTAAAAAACGTTACAAAAACAAAAAAAGGAGAAGTTTGTTCCATTCCTGTTTCCTGTATTGTCCGAAGATCCGATAAATTATACAAACTTGTTGATGCCGTGGAAGTTCAGCAACAGTAAATTAAAAAAAAGAACCTTTTCAATACCCAGGGGATCAGGCGTCGAATTTACTTATTTCTTGAAGGTACCTTT
>DAOVQI010000394.1 GCA_030628785.1 Bacteroidota bacterium | reverse complement strand
TATTACCCTCCTGAAAATATGGAACCCATTCTGAAATTCTTTGGGGAGAATAGTTACAAAAAAATGTCTTTCGATGAATACCAGAAAATTTTTGTTAGCCAGATGAAAAAGTAGAATTCTCAAGACCCTAAGGATTTTTTCCGAAGGGATGCCTGTGGCAAAAAACCCTTAGGGTCTTATTAACAGGGAATTCCGTATACTTACCGTGCCGCTAACAAAATAGTTAAATGATTTTTTACTTATTTTATTCCTGTATTCCTCTAATCAGACAGGCATTATTATTTCAGTTATAGACTAAAGTCCTGATATATATAGACTTTGCTTGACTCTGGCCTAAAACCTAGAGTAAGTATATTAGCAGTAAATAGGGTTTTGCCCCAAAAACTTGTTAGGACTCACTTCTATGCAATTCAATGCCATTTTTGTTCATAAATCCTTGGTGGAATTTTATTTATATTTATATTTACCACATGTTTGATTACGGTGACAAAGTAGATAAAGTAACCAACAAGAGAAGAGAGATCGTATTTATCATTCTTGCCGGTTTCTTTTTAGGAACGCTTGCCATTTTAAACATCCTTGGGATTTCCCGGCAAATAGATCTTTCGTTTACCCTTTTCGGAAAAACAATTCCCTTTATCGTATTTGTTGGGGTATTACCTTATCCAATAACTTTTCTTTGCACAGACTTTATCAGTGAGCTTTATGGCAAAAAAAGGGCTACTTCGGTCGTTTGGGTTGGACTTTTGTTAAACATTTGGGTGCTTTTTATCATGTGGTTAGGAGGCGCCCTGCCACCTCATCCTGAATTAGTGGATGGCGGTCTTCCTGCTATTGACGATCCTAACCGGACTTTCTTTCAAATCAGGCAATGGACTTTTGGCGCTACAATAGCCTCCATGATTGCTTATCTTACTGCCCAATTTATCGATGTTCATATTTTTCACGCAATACGAAAAGCTACTCATGGAAAGCTTTTATGGTTACGGAATAATGGTTCAACTTTAACCAGCCAGATGGTCGATTCCATTGCTGTGATAACTATAACGTATATTTATGCGAAAAGTGCCATTATGATCCAACCAGGGGAAACCGTTGCTCATGGCATGATTATTCTTATCCTTTCCAACTATGTATATAAAATGGTTTCAGCATTAATTGACACAATTCCTTTTTATATTGGAACTAAGCACCTATCCCGGTATCTCAAAATTGATCTACGCAAAGAATTTGTGAAGGAGGGAAAATCAGATGAAAAAATTAAGGATTGAATCAACCTTCAGATTGAGTGCGTTTACGGTATAATGAGCCTTTTGGTAATACTTTTCTCTTTCAGCTAATGTAGAAGAAATATAATTCCTGAGTTCCTCTTTGCTCTTTCCTTTAATGAGCGGACGCTCTCCATAGGAGTTTTTCAATCTGTTTATCAGGGCACCAACCGGCATTTCAAGGTATACGGTTTGTCCCTTTTCTTTCATAAAAAGCATGTTATCAGAATAACACGGTGTACCACCACCACAAGCCACTACAATATTATCTGTCTTTACAATTTCCTTTAGCACCCTCCTTTCAATTTTCCGGAATTTTTTTTCTCCTTCATCCGAAAATATTGTACTTATGGTTCTTTTCTCTTTCTTCTCAATATACAGATCAAGATCAACAAAGGAATAGTTCAGTCTGACTGCAAGTTCTTTACCTGCAGTTGTTTTTCCACTTCCCATAAATCCAATCAGGAAAATTCTCAAAATAATCGGTTTAAAAATCCAGGGACATTTGGCCTTTTTCTTTGTCGGGTTCCAACATGGGCATATTCTCTTCTTCACCATTCCCATTCGGTTGTAATCCGGGTTGTTCCTCAACAAGGGGTTCAAGCTCAGCTATGCTTTCAACTTCGTACTTGGTTAAACGCTTGCCTTTGGCTTTATAACTTTTTATCCCTATGAATTCGGATGCTTCAATAATTTCATTTGGCCTTTTTTTATTGCGGTCTCCAAACGTGATCTCAAACCGCGGATACCTAACTTGCGTAAAACATTCTAAACGGGATTCGGGATTACCGTTGATAAAACTTTGAGTTTTTTCCGCAGGCTCAATGGCAAAACGTTTTACATAATATAATTTCAGGCCGGCATCATAATAAACAGCGGAAAACACCTTATCCGGAATAAATTTCTCAAGGATTAGAATATCATCTTCATAATGGTTCGACAGGTCAAAGTTCGAAAGCCTGAAGGTTCCGCTCTTTGTCAGGACAAGAATTTTATCCTCTCCTCCAAACTCTCCAAGGAATCTTCCTCTGCCATCGGCATTCAATCGGTTCACACCCTCATCGAACCATATTTTCCTACCCCCTAAGGTTGAAACTCCTTTTTCTTTCAGGGTTATTTTCATTACAGAATGTCTGGTGAGAATATTCCCTATTGAATTTCTGCCTTTAATGGCAAGATCACCAAAATCATATTCAAAAACCAGGTTTCTCAACCTGGGTTTAGGCTTCAAACTAACCCGGATCACTTCTGATTCGCCGTTCGGATTAGCACTGAAATAAAGAATTCTTGAATCGGGTTTGCCTTTGGTAATGTTATACTCTTTATCCCGGGTTATACCGGTGATCGCAGCTCGCTTCACCAAGATATTACCCCTTTTCCCATCCCGGTAAACGATATTATAAATAGTTCGCTTATCATCTTTTTTAAATACTGCAATGTGAAGAATATCTTTTCCCACAAATAATTTATCTGTAACCTTTGTAATCAGGTAAGTCCCGTCTTTTCTGAATACGATTATATCATCTATATCAGAACAATCACAAACATATTCATCCTTTTTAAGGCTTGTGCCTGCAAATCCCTCTTTTTTGTTTACATATAACCTGGCATTTTTAGCAACAACTTTGGTAGCCACTATGGTGTCGAAATTGCGGATTTCAGTCTTCCTTTCACGGCCCTTACCATATTTTTTCTTTATTTGCCGGAAATAATTAATTGTATATGGAATAATGTTGTCCAGGTGATTTTTTACTTCATCAATTTCTAT
>DAOVQI010000049.1 GCA_030628785.1 Bacteroidota bacterium | reverse complement strand
GGAGTATCTGCCGGGACAAGCTGAGTCCAATACCTGAACCCCTCTGTTTGGTTGTAAAAAATGGGATAAAGATTTTATCCATTACTTCTCTGATGATTCCCTGACCGTTGTCGATAACCTGCATGGTAACACGCCCTCTTTTATTTTGATATGCTTTGAAAAATATTCTTCCACCTTTTCTGTTTTCCAATGCATGTATCGAGTTTTTAATCAAATTAATCAATACCTGTTCAATAAGTTTTTCATCGGCAGAAACTTCAAGGTCTTTTGGATTAATATCAACTTTAAGATCAATGGTTGTTTGTTTGATTTCTTCTTCCATCAGAAGAAGAATATTCTTGAATAGTTCGCTAATTCTGATGATCTGGAAATTAGGTTTGGGTATTCGGGTTAAATTCCGGTAGGTATTTACAAAGTGGAGTAATCCTGTACTTCTTTTATTTATCGTTTGGAGAGCTTGCTGGATTTCTTCTACGGTTGCCAGGTCTATTTTTGGAATACTGGATTCGGTCCGTTTATTTGAAATTTCTTTAAGCATGATATCCAGTGTCGAGGATAAGGAAGCAATGGGAGTAATGGAATTCATTATTTCATGTGTTAATACCCTGATTAATTTTTGCCAGGCTTCCGTTTCTTGCTCCTCAAGGACATTTTGGATATTCTTTATCGTTGCCAGGATGATCAGTTTATTATGGATCTTAAACTCGGTGGCATATATAGCCAGTTGAAGTATATCATCTTCATCCTGTACTTTTACCAGTGTGTTTTCCCCAGGTTTCAAATTCAGAAGGCAATTTACCAATTCTTTGCTTAAGTGTTCGAGCGCTTTTATGTTTTTCAGATTATGAACCTGGAATAACTTTTTTGTTGCCTTATTGATCATTTCCACTGTCCCGTTCTTTTGATAAGCCAGGATACTAACGTCGATGTTTTGAACAATACTTTGTAAATAGTGATAGTGTTCTTCTTTTTCAGATCTGATTTCCTGAAAATCTTTTATCACATTGTTAAATGCCTTATTCAGTGTATCAAAGGAGGATCCCATACCTTCAACCTGGAAAGACCGGGTAAACTCTGAAAACCGGATCGATTCCAAAAAGCTGGCCAGATCCCGGTTGGTTTTATCAACATAACGTATAAGAGAATATATTTGGTAGAGGATAAGAAAACCAACCAGAAAAGAAGTAACATGAAACCGTGTTGTGATGGTATAGAAAAACAGAAATATTGTTGCGGAAAGCAACAATATCCTGATAAATATTATAACTCTGAAGTTTTTATAAACCATATTTTTCCATCCTTCTGTAAAGGGAGGTTCTGGTCAAACCGAGATCAGTTGCTGTTTGGGTGATATTGCCCTGATGTTGTTTTAAAACTTTTTCAATGATATTTTTTTCAATCTCATCAAGGTTGTAAGAGTCGATTTCGAAGTCTGCCACTTTCTTTTTCTTTGGGGTTAGAATAAAATCTTCGGGTTGCAGTATTTCTGAGTCGCTCATTATCACTGCTCTTTCAATTGCATGTTGCAGTTCCCGGACATTCCCGGGCCAATGATACTGGTTGAGGGTTTTAAGCGCGGCAGAACTTAGTCCTCTTATTGCTTTTTTATATTTTTTCGAATAGTTCTTCAGGAAATGAGCAGCCAGCAGTGGAATATCACCCGTTCGTTCCCTTAATGGTGGTAAATGGATTTCCACTGTATTTACCCGGTATAGTAGATCCTGGCGAAAGGTATTATCATCCACCATTCTATGAATATCATTATTTGTTGCACAAATTAAACGTACATCAACTTGAAGAGGATTGTTGGCTCCAACGCGGGTAACCTCCTTTCTTTCGATTACGGCTAACAATTTAGTTTGAAGAGGTACTGTAAGGTTCGCAATCTCATCAAGAAATAATGTCCCTCCTGAAGCAATCTCAAATCTTCCTGCCTTTTCATTTTTTGCATCGGTAAACGCACCCTTTTCATGTCCGAATAATTCACTTTCGAAAAGTGTTTCACTGATGGATCCCAGGTCAACACTGATAAATACTTCATCCTTCCTCAAAGAGTTTCGGTGTAAAGCCCTGGCAACCAATTCTTTTCCTGTTCCGTTTTCTCCAAGGATCAAAATGTTCGCATCGGTTTGAGCTACTTTCTGAATGGTGGAAAAAACGGAAGCCATTTCAGGAGAGGTTCCGATAAATTCATGAAAAGGCTGATCTAATACGGCGCTAATTTCCTTTTGTTTAAATCTTAAGCTAACATTTTCCTTACGAGATCTGCTCAATTGGATAGAGGAAGAAATGGTAGCCAGTAGTTTCTCATTTTGCCAGGGTTTAAGGATAAAATCTGTAGCCCCTGCTTTTATGGATCTCACAGCTTTTTCGGCATCGCCATATGCTGTGATAAAAACAACCACAGCCGATGGATCAATTTCAAGTATCTTTGCCAACCAATCAAAACCTTCCTGCCCACTGATTGCATCCTTCGTGAAATTCATGTCGAGTAATACCACATCATAGTTGCCGGTTCTGATATAATCCGGGATGTTTTGAGGGTTATTAAGTGTGTCAATTATTTCAACATGTGGTTTCAGGAGTAGCTTAATCGCAAACAAAATGTCCTCATTATCATCAATAGCCAGAATCTTCCCTATCTGTTTCGTCATGGAATTTTTATTTATATTTTAAATGAAAATTTCAAATAATAAGAATATAGCTTCACAAATATACCCTGTGAAATATTGCTTTGCAATAAATCTCCGATTTATTTCACAGGGTCACAGGGTAAATTTAAAAAGAAAATTAAAATTCAGAGTGAATTACTAAATTTGAATATTTGTGATACGAAAAGCCCTAAGTAATTTACATCCAAAATGTTCGTTTTCGTACTACTTATGTTTCGTAATCGAACACTTTTACCATATGATAATAATTAGGAGGTATTTTAACACATTGACAGAAAGCATATTAGGCTCTTTGGCACAATAAATGCTAATGTATGGAAGAACAATATAATAAACCAGGGAATGGACAGACCAATTGAAAATAAGAGTAAAATCACCAAGCGGATTATTTGGATATCAGTGAGTGGGATCATTTTATTAGTCATTCTTTACCAGATCTTTTTTGGAGACAGAAGCACCAAGCTTAATGTTGATATCAACAAAGTTACTATTGATGAAGTAAGCAAAGGGCCTTTTCTAAATTATATCGCACAAACAGGAACAGTTGAACCCATACAGACGATTTACCTGGATGCGACGGAAGGAGGAAGCAGGGTAGAGGAAATTATAATTAAAGAGGGCAACATGGTGAAAGAAGGTGACATTATTGTTATACTCAGCAATACGAGCCTTATTCTGGAAATTTCAAATTACGAGGCATTAGTTTCAAGGACATCCAATGAATTAAGGCAAGCCAGATTGCTAATGGAACAGCAAACCCTTAATTCAAAGAGTCAATTGCTCGATCTGCAGTATAGAATATTACAGCAAAAAAGACAATATGATCATAATAAGGTTCTTGTTAAGGATAATCATATTTCTATTGAGGAATTCGAATTTTCAAGGGAGCAGTACGAGCTATCATTAGAAAAGCTGGAATTATTACGGGAAAATTTAAATCAGGATTCGGTCTTCAGGAACGTTCAGGTTGATGCTCTTGAAAGATCAGTCAGACGAATGCAGGATAATTTGAAATTAGTTAATAAACGCCTGGAGAGTTTAAATTACAGTGCTCCGGTTTTTGGTGAACTTGCCAGTCTTAATCTGGAAGTCGGACAGGTGATCAGCAGAGGACAACGAATCGGACAGATCAATATTCTGGATTCATATAAGTTGCGTGTTGATATTGATGAGTATTTTATTGCGAAAGTTTCAAAGGGATTAACCGCGGCTTGTGATTTTGCCGGAACATCGTATAAAGGGATAATTACCAAAATATATCCTGAAGTGATAAATGGAAGGTTTTCGGTGGATATGGAATTTGTTGATGAAGTTCCCGGGCAAATAAAGATTGGGCAAACCAGTCGGATCAAGCTTGAATTAGGTAAGCCAAAAACAGCCATCCTTATTCCTCGTGGAGGATATTTTCAAAGTACCGGTGGCCAGTGGGTATATGTTATTGATCCTTCCGGATCGTTTGCTGAAAAAAGAAAAATTTCCCTCGGAAGTCAAAATCCAAGATTTTATGAAGTCCTGGAAGGTATTCAACAGGGTGAAAAAGTTGTTACATCGAGCTATGATAATTTTGGTGATGTAGATAAACTGATCTTTAAGAATAGATAAGATGTTAAATGTTATATGTTAATTGTTATAAGTTATATGTTAGTTGCTGGGTGCTGGGTACTGGGTGCTGGGTACTGGGTGAGGAAGAAATATGAAATATAAATAATGAAGGATGAAGAAGGCTGAGGCTAAGGGAAAGATAAAAGAAAAAAGTATTACCAAAGTCATCTCTAAGGAAAAAGGCAAAGAGCATATGGCATTGATAATGGAAAATAACCAAAACCTGAAAACCAGGAACCAGGAACCAAAATAGAGAGATTCGTAAAAACTAAATAATTACAAATTTTTTAACCTGAAAAAAAATCAATTATGCTAAAAACTATTAATCTAACAAAAATTTTCAGAACGGATGAAGTTGAAACCACTGCTCTCAATAAGATTACCATGGAAGTCAGCAGTGGTGATTTTGTTGCTGTAATGGGACCTTCAGGTTGTGGTAAATCAACCTTGCTGAATATCCTGGGGATGCTGGATAATCCTACAGAAGGAGAACTCTATTTCAGTGATTTGGAAGTGTCAAAATATTCTGAAAGAAATCGTACCAATTTACGGAAAGGTAATATTGGATTTGTATTTCAGAGTTTTAACCTCATCGAGGAATTAAACGTTTATGAGAATGTTGAATTACCTTTGTTGTATATGAAGGTTTCTTCATCCGAAAGAAAGAAAAAAGTGAATGAGGTACTTGAAAGGATGAAAATTGTTCATCGAAAAAAACACTTCCCACAACAATTATCCGGTGGTCAACAACAAAGAGTTGCAATATCGAGAGCTGTTGTTACGAAACCTAAACTAATCCTGGCAGATGAGCCAACCGGAAACCTTGACTCTGCAAATGGAGAAGAAGTGATGAATTTATTGACGGAATTGAATAAAGATGGCACAACCATCGTAATGGTTACACATTCACCTTCCGATGCAGAATATGCGCACCGAATTATTCAATTATTCGATGGGCATATCGTGACAGAAAATATTAAGCATGTACTGTAAACAATGATCCACCATAACCTGAATAACCCCCGTAGGATAATTATTCCAACGGGGTAAACTGGAAATTCTGCCGAAGGCATGCCTTTGGCACAAAACACAAGCATCAAATTTTTTACCCTGTGAAATAGCTTCGCTCCACTACGTGGATTTCACAGGGCATGTAAATTCCAAAATACAAGCATCAAATTCTAAACATTTTTAGGTCATTGATATTTGAAATTTAGGCATTATTTGATTTTTGTACCGATAGTTATCGGTATTGTCATTTGTGATTTTCTGCCAATCCCGAAACCCGATAACTATCGGGTTTCGGGAGACAGAATTTGAATTTTAAGGTAATAAGTTGTTTTAAAAGGGTTAATATTTACGTATTTTTTTGTCTAAAGAATTTTTAAACAGATTGATCATGAATGAATTATGCGTACCCATACCACATTTTGGAGAAGAACAAAGTGCAGAGATTTTATTAAAGGTAGGTGAGAAACAGATGAGTTATAATTTTAGGGTTGTCTCTTTCCCATGGGATGTAAAAGATGAATTTTCGAATGATGATGATGAAATTACCCGATCCCTTGCCCGAATAACACGACTGAAGAGTTCAATAAAGAATTACAATAGAGATTGGGAATTGATTCAGATATTTACGCCCCTGGAAGATGCTAAAAATATTCAGGTGCTTTATCGAAAAAGGGAGAAGCTGCCTAAGGATTAGTTTATTTGTACCTAATTAGTGTGTTGGGTGGAGAATAGTTGCGATTTTATATATGCTCAAATATTGAAAATAGTATGAAATTATTTTTATCCTCGATTTTAATTTTAGTTCTGTTTACCTTACAGGATCTAAAGTCTCAAGAATTTTGGTCGCTGGATGATTGTTTAAACCATGCCCTTGAAAAAAACATACAACTGAAAAGGCAGGAATTAACCTCAAAAATTTCCAAGAACAATTTTGTACAATCTTTAGTTGATGTTGCACCCGATTTAGCTGGATTTGGGCAGCATAATTTAAGTTCAGGGAAAACAGTAAATCTGGAAGACTACACATATATCAAAGCCACATTTTATGATGGATATATGGGAACTCAGAGCCAATTGACCCTGTTTAACGGTTTTCAGAAAATCAATGCTATTAAACAAAGCAAATTCAATCTGCTTGGTAGTATTCAGGATATTGACAGAATAAAAAATGACCTGGTACTGAATATTACCGGAGCTTATTTACAGATCCTGTTTAACCACGAACTTCTTGAAATGGCTAAGGGACAACTGGAAGTTACCGAACAACAAGTGGATAGAACAAGCAAAATGATGGAGTTGGGAAGAATTTCGAAAGGTGAATTATTGGAAATCCAGTCACAGGCAGCGGCTGAAAAATTAAATGCTACAAATGCACAAAATCAATTGACACTTTCTTATTTAACATTGATTCAACTCCTTCGCCTGGATTCAATAGGTAATTTCAGGATCATTCGGCCGGCAAATTTGGAAATGGATAAGGAAGTTTTAATAACTTCTGTAAAAAGTGTTTATGAATATGCTGAAAAGAATTTTCCGCAAATAAAGAGTGCAGAATACAACCTGAGTAGCCTGGAAAAAGGTCTTGCTATTGCCCGTGGACAAAGGAGTCCGCAAATAGGCCTTACAGGCACCCTGTATTCAAGATACTCGGAATTAGCTCGTGATCCTTTTGATCCTGCTTCAACCTATGCCGTAAACAAACAATTAAATAATAATTTATATAAGCAGGTTTCTGTTAACTTGAGCGTTCCCATTTTTAGCCGCTGGCGCGTTCAGAACCAGATTAGCAATGCAAAAATAAATGTTCTGGATGCAAGGTATAATCTTGATCAAAACAAACAAATCCTTTATCAGGAAATCCAGCAGGCTCATGCCGATGCTATTGCAGCACTCGAAAAGTATTATTCTTCAATTGAAACTGTTGAATCCAGGGAAGAAGCTTTTAATTATTCGCAGCAGAAATTTAATGTAGGGCTTACCAATTCTGTCGATTATAATATTGCAAAAAACAATCTTACCCGTGCCCGGTCTGATTTGTTACAGGCCAAATACGAATTTATTTTTAAATCAATGATCCTGGATTTTTACCAGGGGAACCCCATTTCATTGTAAGAGAAACATTTAATTCTCACAAAAAGCTGCTCTTGGTTTTTTCTATCCGCTAAGCGGTTCTCCCTCTTAAAAGGATCGCTGCCTCTGTGAAATATGATATAATTTTTTCAATTAGCAGGCAGGTATGTGGCATTAACCGCTAAGCGGGTATTTTTACTATGTTTCATTTCGGTGCATGAAGATGTTTCAATCCGAAACACTATCTCCAATATTTTAATTAGTCATTTAATTATAACAATCATAAAATCAAATTACTACAATCTATGGCATGATTTGTGAACTTTTTCTCTGATTCCCTAATAAACCTAATATATTAGGTACTTGCTTAAATAACAAATTAAATGTGAACCTCACTTGTTTTAATACCTCAGAGAAATGTTAACCATGTTAAAGCATTATTCGTTAATAGCATTTAGGAATTTAATCAGGAACAAATTTTATTCTATAATAAACATTACAGGCTTATCCTTCGGGATAATGGCAGCCATTCTTATTATAGTTTTTATCAAACACGAGTTCAGTTATGATAGGTTTCATCTGAATTCAGATAGAATTTATAGATTAATAATTGAACAACAATTCATCGATAAAAATCCTTTAGTAACCCCAATTTCAGTTCCTGAATTTGGACCTGCTTTTAATAATATCCTTCCTGAAGTAATAAATTTTACAAGAGTTTCACCTTTTAGTCCATTTGGTAATGTTGTACAGTACAACGAAAATGTTTTTTCTGAAAAAAAAATTTTCTATACTGATTCATCCTTTTTCGAAATCTTTACCTTTCCAATAATAAATGGTCGTAATAGTGAGATATTAACAAAACCCTATTCTATTGTAATCACAGAAAGCATAGCAGATAAATACTTTGGAAGTGCTGAGGCGTTAGATAAAATTTTAACGGTAAATGATGAGGTATACACTGTGACAGGTATTGTTAAAAATCCTCCATCTAATTCTCACTTCCATTTTGATTTTCTAATTTCAATTTCAACAATTGATAAAGGAGATGCTCTTCGTAAATGGGGAGTATTTTATACGTATCTTCTTGTTGATGAAAAGACTCATATTAATTCTTTAGAATCAAAAATAAATAGTCTTTCCAATAGTATATATGAAGAATACTATGGAAGTAATATAAGCATTAAAAGTTTAAAAACAACACTCCAACCTTTATTAAAAATACATTTATATTCAAATTATCTTTACGAATTACAACCAAATGGCAATGTTGTTACTATTTATGGATTGTCTTTACTAGGCGTAATAGTTATTCTTATTGCAAGTTTTAACTACGTAAACTTTGTGGTTTCAAAATTAGATTACCGTATAAAAGAAATTAGCTTAAGAAAAGTAATAGGGGCATCTGGTCAGGATTTAATAAAACAATTTGTAGGCGAATCTATCTTAATTTCTTTTTTATCTTTCATGTTCTCTATAGGGTTGGCCGAGGCTTTCATGAAGCCTTTTAGCTTTATTGTTAATAGAGAATTAACATTTAATATTATAAACAATTGGGATATTATATATTTAGTATTATTCATATCTATAATTATTGGGATTCTTTCAGGTTTATATCCTGCAATTTTGATTTCAAAATTCCAGCCAACCTGGTTTTTTGCTGGTAAAACTTTGTTGGGGATAAGATCTTCAGTATGGCGTAGGATTTTCTTGATTTTCCAATTTTGTATCACAATCTTTTTTTTAATAACCTTGATTATAATTGGAAAGCAAATGAAATATTTGGAAAGAGGAAATTTGGGATTTGAAAAAGAGAATCTGCTAGTTTTGCAAAACTTCTCAAGACTTATCCGAAAAAATGCAGAAGTTTTTGTTCAAAATCTTTCACGAAATCCTAAAATCTTAAATACTTCTTATTCACTCAATATACCAAGTAGTGAAAGAACACCGACCCAGAAATTATATCTTACTGAATCAAATGAGGATGATTATATTCTCATTTCAGAAATTCGATGTTCGTATGATTTTTTAAAAACCCATGAAATGAAGTTAGTTGAAGGTCGTGATTTTTCAATTGAAAGACCTATCGACAAAAAACAATCAATAATCCTAAATGAAACTGCGGTAAAGATGTTGGGACTGGATTCACCAATCGGTGATAAACTACGAATATCTAATATGAATGATCCAATAGTTATTGGAGTAGTTGAGGATTTTCACTATGAATCTTTTCACCATAATGTAAAACCATTCTTTATCCATATCATTTCAGAGTCCAATTGGGTAGCCTGGGGAGGGCATTTTTCAATAAAAATTGATGCCCCAGATATTGATGAAACATTAAAATTTATTAAAGAAGAATTTAAAACTATTGATCCTTACTCTCCTTTTGAATATTTCTTTATGGAAGATGCTTTGAAAAAAATGTATGAATCTGAAAATAGAACTTTTAAAATATTATCAATTAGTACATATTTCGCAATAGTGATTTCTTTTTTGGGACTTTTGTCAATTTCATCTTTTCTTGCAGAACGAAAAAATCGGGAAATTGGGATAAGAAAAGTCTTTGGTGCGTCTATAGTTAATATCATTCTAATATTTTTCAGAGAAATTTTGGCATGGACAATAATTGCCTGTATTATTTCATGTCCTGTAGCTTATTATTTTACTAAATTTTGGCTTGAAAACTTTGCCTATCGAATTGATATTACTCTTTCTCCATTTTTCTTATCAACAGTATTAACCCTTTCTATTGTTATTTCTACGGTTTTCATACAGACTTTTAAAACCGCCAATGCAAATCCGGCAAATGTTCTGAAATATGAATAATTTCTGCTTCTTAGATCCATATTGGGATTGGACTTAGGAGTTTAATGTAATTTATTTTGGAGGCAGAAATTGGGCTTAATATTCCAAGTTATCATATTATTTGTGTGGAATTAAATATTTATTTTTTTAACAGGCTGTAGTTACAAATTTTCAGTTTTTCCATTGAAATTCATATAAAATTTATTGAACACGGCTAAATATATTCATTTAAACTCCGTTTAAACTGGGAAGAGTCTTAATTTTGATTAACGCGTAAAGCGACACATTGGGAATATATGTTGATTAATATTTATTCCGTTTTTACCATTTTTGTCTGACAGGAGAATGAAAAAATTTATTCAATATGGTTTCCTTTTGTTGATTGTTAGTATTTTTATCCGGTGTGAGAGGGATAACCTGATTACTGATCCAAATGCCAAATTGTCTTTTTCTCATGATACCATACTGTTCGATACCGTTTTTACCACCATAGGATCCACAACCAAACAGCTTAAAGTATATAACCGGCATAATAGGGATATTGAAATTGCATCCGTTTACCTGGCAGGAGGGGACCGATCAAACTTCAGGTTAAGCATTGATGGATTAAGTTCTTACCATGCCGAAAATATTTTAATACGGGAATCCGACAGTATTTTTATTTTTGTGGAAGTAACCATAGATCCGGTTGCTCAAAACAACCCCTTGGTAGTTCAGGATTCCATCGTATTTATTACTAATGGTAATGTACAGGATATCGATCTGGTAGCATGGGGACAGGATGTTCATCTGATTAATTCAGAGATCATTAAAACGCAAACCTGGACAAATGATAAGCCCTATCTTATATACAATTCGATGCTGGTCGACACTCTGGAAACCTTAACAATTAATGAGGGAACAAGAGTTTACTTTCATCGCAATTCAACGCTATATGTTAGCGGTACATTAATCGTGTCGGGAACATTGGAAGAACCTGTAACTTTTCAGGGAGACAGGCTCGAATCAATGTATGAGTATATCCCGGGGCAATGGGGAGGTATGTATTTTATTAATGGGAGTCAGAATAACAAAATCGATTACGCGGAAATAAAAAATGCAGTGACAGGAATCCACCTTGGCAACCTGTATTCGGAGGATGCCCCTCCCACGCTGGAGTTATCCAATACGATAATAACACATATGAATTATGCCGGAGTTTCATCCATTGGGGCGACCATCTCTGCTTATAATTGTGTCGTTTCAGATTGCGGGTTCTATTGTACTATACTAACAGCCGGGGGAAAATATGATTTTAATCATTGCACATTTGCAAATTATTGGGGCTATTCCAATCGTATTACCCCCAATGTTATGATCACGAATTTTTATAATTTAAACGACACCCTTTTTACAGGAGAATTGGTAAATGCCGGTTTCGGTAATTGTATTATTTACGGTGATAAAATGACGGAAATCGGATTCGATTTTTTGGAAGAGGTTGGTGATTATAATTACAAATTCGATTTTTGTTTATTAAAAGTGGATATCTCAAAATTAGACATCTCAAATTCAGAATATTTTAATAATATTTTTGTTAATACCAACCCCGGTTTTTTTTCTTATAACGATTTCAATTTTCAACTAGACACATTATCGTATGCAAAAGACAAAGGTTCTATAGAAATTGCGGTTAAATTCCCTTTGGATATTTTACAAAATAGCAGGATCGAAGATACAGGGCCAGACCTTGGTGCTTACGAAAGAATTGAGGAATAAGTCGTCAGTCCTCAGTCTCCCCGCCCGTACCGAACGGTACGTTCGGGCGGGCAGTCGTCAGAAAGAGCAGGGAAAGTAGGCAGTCCTGGATTGTGGGAGCGAGTAACCGCAGCGACGACGCAAACTGACTAAGTTTCAATGAGTAGATTAATAAAACTACTTTTACACATTACGGTAACCCAGGAGAGATTGCTTCTCCGCCAGCCCTGTGAAATACTGCTTCGCAGTAAAGGCTTTGCCTTTATTTCACAGGGCTGGCGGATCGCAATTATTCAGTGCATTTTCAATAGCTAAAAAAGGATATGTTTATATAGATACAAACCTAAACAACACAGTTTAATACAAGGGTAACAAACAGACTGGGAAACCAACTGATACCAAGAGCCACGATGAAATATGCTCCTTCCCTGATGAAATGTTAATTATATGGCAAGATTTTATTTACTCCAGTATTCAATGTCAGGTGGAAACCAGCCTGAGGCAGACAGGCACCTGACATCATGTAACAATTACTTTATGGACAAACACTAATTAGATTAATTGTTGTATTTTCCCGTGTAAAAAACAGTTATTCT
>DAOVQI010000282.1 GCA_030628785.1 Bacteroidota bacterium | reverse complement strand
ATAGCTATCGGGAGCCATTATTCCACAATTCCACTTTTCCACCATTACTCGCTCCCACAGTCCTTCCCACAACCTGCTCACGAGGTTTTCGCTCTTAAGTTCGCTCAAACGTTCCATTATTCCATTCTTCCATATATTCATTATCCTGATGAACCATATTTCTTCATATAATATTCCTCAATTCTATCAAATGCTTTATTGATCATCTCGTTAGGGACACAAAACGATAGCCGTAAATGTCTCTCGCCGGTTGGGCCAAAATCCACTCCCGGTGTTGTTGAAACCCTGGCTTCCCTTAAAAGATCCTCACAAAAGGTTTTAGAATCTTTTCCTTCCTCAACCAATATTTTGGGAAACATCAGATATGACCCGGCAGGTTTTTGGTATTCGAATAACGACTTAAGATTGTCCAACCGTCCACACATTAAATTTCTAGCCGATTCATATTGCTTTCTGAATTTCCCGATACAATCCTGTGGCCCATTTAAAGCAGCTAATGCAGCATATTGAGAAGCTACCGGAGCACAAATCGTGAGCGGAATATGAGCCTTATTGATCTGGGGGATCAAATCTTCGTGAGCAAGCAAATAACCGACCCTCCAACCGGTCATCGCATATGTTTTTGTAAAAGTAAAAGTGCTTATTACATTTTTTTGCATTTCAGGAATTGAACCCAGACTAAAATGAGTAAAACCATCAAATGTAAAATATTCATAAGCTTCGTCGGTAATAACCATCAGGTTATGTTCCAATACTATTTCAGCTAATTGTAACAGTTGATGTTCACCGAAAACTGTACCACTCGGGTTGCTGGGTGAACAATAAACTATTGCTTTTGTTTTAGGTGTAATAGCCTTTTTAATCCCATCAATGTCAAGAATAAATCCTTCTTCTTCGATAGTAGGCACAAATACAGGTTTTGCCGATGCTAAAACAACCTGGTTGATATGCGTGGAATAGGTCGGAGACGGAAGAATTACTTCATCACCCGGATCCACAATTGCCATAATCGCTGCCGATAATCCTTCGATAGCGCCTGTGGTGACAATGATTTGAGACGGTTTGGCTTTTATTTTATTGCACTTGAAAAGTTTGTTAACAATCTCTTCCCTCAATTCCGGAAGTCCCATACTTTCCGAATAACCATCCACTACTTTTCTGTTGATTGCCTCAATAACAGATCTGCCAATGTGTTCAGGAGCGCCAGAGGTAGGTTTTGCCCAGGATAGAAAAGAAACATCATCTATCTTTTTCGATAATCTGGTCATTTCGTGAATGGCGGATTTTGGAATCTGTTTTATACGATCCGATACTTGCGTGTTGTTATTCATTTAAAATCCTCCGTTTATAAATTATCAGTCTGAATTCAAAAGATAATAAAGATGAAAATGATTTTCAGAAATACCCCTGTTTTTAATAAAAAGCAAATTACGGAATTAATAAAGAGGCTAATTTCGAAATCATTATATAAAAGTAAGAATATAGCTTTGCAAATTAATTAAAAAAAACCTTAATTTTCAGGTTTCATAAATAATTAGTTAATAGTCGGCAGTCCACAGTCGGCAATCCACAAAAAAAATATAATATGGAAATCAAAGAAATAAAAATGGGTGAATTAAATCCCGATAAGTTTATTGAAGAAAAAGTAAAAGAAATTTCTTCGAAAGTGGGCAGCAATTTTGCCATTAATGCTCTGTCCGGTGGCGTTGATTCTTCAGTTGTTACTATGCTGGGGCACAAAGCTCTGGGTGATAAGCTTAAAACATATTTTATTGATAATGGCTTGATGAGGGAAGGAGAACCGGAGTATGTTGTTTCAATTTTTAAGAACCTGGGAGTAAATGTTGAAATTATAGATGCTAAAAAGGTATTCTTCGATGCATTAAGAAATGTTACAGATCCCGAGGAAAAAAGGGAAGCTGTTACCAGTTCATTTTACAAAAATGTTTTTGGTAGGTTAGTAAAGAACAGTAACGCAAAATATCTTTTTCAGGGAACGATTTTAACAGATGTGGATGAAACAGTTGCGGGAATAAAGAGGCAGCACAACGTTTTTGAGCAGTTGGGAATTGACCCTGAAAAAGCATTCGGTTACAAGATCCTTGAGCCCCTTGTACAACTCAGAAAACCCGCGGTAAGGGAAGTTGGAAAAGCACTGGGACTTCCTAAAAAAATATTTAACAGACCTCCATTCCCCGGTCCTGCCCTGGCAGCAAGGGTTATTGGAAAGGTCAGTCCGGAAAAGGTTGAGACTGTGAGAAAAGCTACAGTGATTGTTGAAGAGGAATTAAAGGATTCAGGAGCATTCCAGTATATGGCGATTCTGCATGAAGACAGGGTTACAGGAATGAGAGATGGAAACAGGGATTTTGGTTGTCAGATAGAGATACGATGCTGGGAAAGTAAAGATGCAAGGACAGGGACACCAACCAGACTTCCTTATGACACACTTGAAAGACTGGCTGAAAGAATTACAACCGAAGTCCCAAAAGTAGTAAGCGTTACTTACAACATAACAAAGAAACCACCCTCAACTATCGAAGCTGTTTAACCTGTTTAATTACCTGCGATGAACTTCATTCCCTGTCTGTCCGGCAGACAGGCGTTCCGGTTTATAAAGTAATCGGGGTTGGTTATGTTGAATGATTTTGATAATTTTATCTATTTCCCTTCATAAATTGGCACGTCTTCCTATTAATGCCCCGCTAATTGCTCCTATTAGAGATAATATCCATCCACCGCACATAACTATCCACAGAGATGTTATCCAGAAATTTGGTTCAACAATAGCAGAAATTACACCTATAGTATTGCAGATGATTGGTACGTACCAGACACTGTTGGGATTCTCCCTGCATATGAAAAAACAGGCAATGACAATCACAATATCATAGCTTATATATGCAATTACCTCACCGACTGTGTAGGCAAGGAGAAATAAAAAAATAAATGACAAGACTACCGTTATTATTGATAATACCCAACTTGGAGTCCCGGATAAAAATGACTTTTTTTCTTTTGTTTCCATATTTTTACAATTTTTTAGCTTATGATCCTATGTGGCATAAGAAGGGGAGATAATTTTCTACGGCTCTTTTGTAAGCATAACTCCTCAAACACGCATACTTATATTAAAAAATAATTATTCTTCACATGAAAATTGGCATCACTCATATTCACTTCTATATTATTCTCCTGGGGTATCACAAACGTAATTAATTACCCAATTCCTGTTTCAGGCAAACGCAATGCATAATATAACCAGGTTCTAAAAAATAAAAAAACGTTTAGGTAATAAAATCTTCCGGTACATTTATAAGCCGGCTGACATCTTTTATCTTTTCCGCGACATTAAATCCTGAAGCACAATTCACTGTACATTCCCTGCAGTCAGTGCATGGGTTTTCCGGAAGGTCAAGTGACACAAGCAGTTGATGTGCTTTTTCCAGGTTGCTGTAACCATAGGTATACATGTATGCTCTCATCAGATCGGGGACGGGAAGAGCTTTTATGCATTGCTCTACACATTCCCGGCATCCTTTACAATAAAGTGAAATAAGAGATTCACCTTTTTCAATATCGTTCTTTTCTTCATCCGTCAGTTCCGGGTTTTCCATAATACTAAAACTCTCCTCCAAATGATCAAAACTGGTAAAGCCAGGTATAGCAGTGTGCACATTAGGATTTTGCAGAGCCCACTTTAACGCAGCTTTCGTATTTACAGGATGTTGTCTTTCCTTGTCGTAAAATCCTCCGGCCATTGTCTTCATGGCAACAACTCCCAATCCAGCTTTCGCTGCATTATCAATTGCCTCATTCATTTCCTCAACATTATCCTGCTTGAAATTATAAGCAACCAGCACTACATCATAAACACCACTATCAATAGCAGCCTGGATCATCTCAGGCTCTCTACTATGGGTAGAGACACCGAGGAATTTTGCTTTCCCGGATTTTTTGACTTTTTCCATTGCATTCAGAGTAGGCTCATGGGGGGTTGATTCTCGTGATCCCGGCATATGATGATAAAGAATATCAACATATTCTAAATTAAGCCGTTTTAGACTTATTTCAAACATATTCAAAAACGTCTCTTCGGTCGCTTCATCTGAATATAAACCTGTTTTCCTGTCCAATCCCGGCTGGTGGATTTTTGTAGCGATAGTATATGAATCGCGCGGATAATCCTGTAAAAGTTTTCCAAGCATCTCTTCGTTCCTTCCCCCCTGGTATCCATGAGCGGTATCCAGGTGAGTAATACCTTTCGCAAGAGCAGCTTTTACCAGGTTTGGGTTATCTGCCCTCATTACACCCATATTTACAATAGGTAATTTGATCCCTGTTTTTCCGAGAGTCCTGTAAACAATTTTTGCATTTTTCTCTTCTTCAGGAATATCTGTTTTTGTGGTTCTACCCAACGCATTCTGACCAACAACAATACCCGTAGCGCCAATTACAGAAGATCTCAGAAATCCCCGCCTGTTAAGTTCGCTTCGTTTTTTCATAGCTGTTTATGATTATTTGAATACTTGTATTATCAATTTGCTATATCCTTTTCGATCAATTATCAACAGGTTGAATAATCTAAGGTTAAAAATAAATGTTAAGTTGCTAAGAAACAATATAAATAATTAAAAAAAGAGCAGAAACCTGAATACCGGTTTTAAAGGGATTATATGTCAAAAGTCAGAGGTCAAATGCTGGATTTTTTTTCTTACGTTACTTTACATCATAGGATGGATCTT
>DAOVQI010000330.1 GCA_030628785.1 Bacteroidota bacterium | reverse complement strand
TACTCACCTGTTACCTCTTTGGACTCTTGGTTTAATTCTTCTTTATTTTCTTTTTTCCTCTCCCGAAACCCGATAGCTATCGGGTTCGGGATTAGCCCTTGCCCCGTGAAATGCGAAGCAATTTTGCTCGCAAAATTATTTCACGGGGTGAACCTCAGTCTTATTCCACAGTCATTCAAATTTAGCAGTTTCATTTGAATAGTATTAACCTTTTTAATTACTTTGCGAAGCTATGTCCTTTATTTTTAGTATTAATAGCACAATTGATATCACATTTGGTTTAGTTATTTCTTCCAAATTTTATACAATACCCTAACGAAATGTGAAATATAAATGTACGTATTTTTAACCGTTCTTCAAGATAGTTTCTTCTTTATCATCAGTCCCTCAGCTTAAACAGAAATCCATCGGATCCCACGTAGGTACTTTTGCTTCCGTTGAAAAACAAACATTAAAACCGTTTTCCCAGGGTGGGGAATAATGGGTGGAATCCCCCGTTTTTCCACGGTTAGAATCTTTTCCTGCTGTTGTAAGGGTTCCCAGGTGCCATTTCCCGAAATGACCGGTGGTATAACCATGGTCTTTTAGCACTTCGGCAAGTGTCAATTCTTCTTTTGGCATATGACCGATATTGGCAGAAAATATCCCGTACCGGTATGAATGTCTGCCGGTCAGACCAGTTTTTGGGTTCACCACTTCCAACCCTCCCGGTAGGCATGTTTGATCCATTCGCAGGCAGATTCGAGAGCATTGAATTTTCCCCAATCGTCAAATCAAATTATCAGGATCGGAGGTCTTTTTTGGCTGTCTGAATTAAATCCAGTAAATTCATCACAGTTATTTACCTCTTTAGTGAACAGATCATGAAAAAGCTTCTGAAACGCACTCTTTATGTCGTCCTTCTTGGAATATTGGTGTTTGCAATCGTATATGCCTGGCCAAGGGTCCCGATCATAACTGTTTTCACCGCCAAGGGAATGTGCTCCAGTGTATTTATTGCTGACAAGGACCCGGAAAGGGTGTACACGGAGGACCTCTCCTTCTTCCCGATAAGCCTGGCAAAGGCAAAGGTTAATTACGAGGAAAGATCAGTTACGGCTACCGTTTTCGGTATTGCCAGGCGTAAGGCTGTTTTCCGGGAGGGACTTGGCGCCGTAATCGTCCTGGAAACGCCTGAAGAAGAGCTCAGGGCCGCATCTTTTGATATTCCTGATCCGGGGTACAGCCAGGATACCATTCCCTGGCCAAAAGGTGATGTCCTTCCTGAATCCCTTCCAGAGGGGGTGAATTATACCAGACTGGATGCCATCCTCTCCGATGCGTTTGATCCACCAGGTGCAGAACCTCTGAGAAAAACACTGGGTGTCGCAGTGGTTTATGACAATGTGCTGATTGCAGAAAAATATCTTGAAGGGTATGACGCATACACCGAATTTCATGGCTGGTCAATGACGAAAAGCCTTACCGGTGCTATGGTTGGTATACTTGCCGGTGAGGGTAGGGTGGATGTAAAAGCAGCAGTTGATATCCCTGAATGGAAAAATGATGAGCGCGGAGAGACCACCCTGGAGAATCTTCTGCAAATGAACAGCGGATTGAAATGGGTCGAGAATTATTTTACCATCTCCGAGGCCACAATAATGTTGATGCAAAGTGATGATATGTATGAATATACCATCGGCATACCGTCTGAGCATACTCCCGGATCAAGCTGGAGATATTCCTCAGGGGATGCAAATCTGGTCTCGGGATTGATTCGTAGGGCAGTTGGTAACAATGAGCAATACCATCAATTACCCTATACCGGGCTAATGCATCGCATAGGAATGCTTAATACCTTGATCGAAACAGATGCAGCCGGCAATTTTGTATCCTCCTCATACTGTTATGGAACTACGAGAGATTGGGCGCGGTTCGGCCTGCTTTTTCTGAACGATGGTGTATTCGCCGGAGATACAATTCTCCCTCCGGGCTGGGTGGATTATTCAAGGCAGGAAGCTCCAAATTCAGATGGTAATTATGCCGGCACCTTCTGGCTGCAGGAACCCAACCCGCTGAATCAACTCAAAGATGTTCCGGATGACATCTTTTTCGCCGACGGTTTCCTTGGCCAGCGCATCTATATCATTCCCTCGAAAAAACTTGTTGTGGTGAGAATGGGCTACAGCCTGAAGAACTTCAGTGTCAATAATTTCCTGAAAGATATAATTTCAACACTTCCGGATTAAAAATATGTACAAAAAACAGAAGATCCTTGATATCGAAGTGGTCTATACGGCCAAAGACCATGTGAAACCCTGTGTAGCAGGAGCAATGAAGTTGCTGTTTCACAGGGTAAATTCGCGAAGCTGTGTTCTTATTTATTCAAGGACCCATGATATAGCTTGTTGAACTATTCTGCGATATTTTGGATTAGAATATGCATGGTGATCATGGCCTGATAGATAGACCCGGTTCGCATCCGTTTGTTTAGCTTTAATACATTACAAATTCTTCCTTTTTGCCTTGATAAAAATGAATAAAACTGTAATTATGGTGATTACTGCCAATCCTCCGGTAATATATAATAAAACGTGTAAATGGGATTTATTCTCATCAACGACATATGACCCGGAAAGCGATCCGGATTTCCTGAGAGAATCCTGATAAACAACAGGCACTCCCGGGTAAAAAGAAGATCCCTTTTTCAGGATTCGGCTTACCTCCATTTTTATCACGGGGTTCTCAGGATCAAATTCCAACGATTTGGCAACTTTTGCTTGTCTTTTCTGATCCCATCTCATTGGTAACATCGTACCCAGCACCCAGGATATGTCAAGCCCGCATTCACAGTCAGCCCCAATGATGGAAAGGATATTGATCAGATTCGTTTTGTTTATCTCTTCAGCCTTCATCAGCGGTCCGATCCATCGTGCCCTTCCGTAAAATACTGCCGCATATGTTTTTTTTATATCGTCTGCATCTAAGCCTAAACTCCAAAGTAAGATCTTTTCACGGGAAAATGATTCAGGACTCATCTTGATCAGGACAGGGGGATGGGCAATGGATTTCGGCATCATTTTCATTTGATTTTTTATGTTCTCTATAGCGTATAAAGCAGTTTCTTCATACTTTTTATTTTCCTGTGCATTTGCTCCTTCAATCAACAATATTACGCCGTATGTTTCAATGACTTTCCTGATGATCTCTTCTCGTATTGGTGAGGTTACAATATTATCAATTGCCGATCTCAATGTTTTTTCGAAGGGTTCATTATTCTTTTTGACAGGTACGATTAGAGACTGCCCATCGGGGGAAACCAGAATGGCAGCAGGAAAAGATTGTATTTGCCATAAAGATAGATATTTCATGGCTGGATGATCTTTTTGTAAATCGGTATTGATCATTTCAACCCGGATATTGCAATCAAAAAGATTGGCATGTGATATTTGTTCAAAGCTTGAAGTAATTTCTTCCGGAGTATCATTACTAACGTAACCGTAAAAATAATACTGTTCAGTACCCAGATCAACAAAGCCTGATTCACGGACGTTATATCGACATGCGAATACCGATTGGCTTTGAAAGCAAATCCACAGACAGATCAGTACAATTAATTTAACGTATCGGAATTTATTATTCACTTCGTTCATGAGATCGCTGCGCTAAGTTCACTTCGTTCATGAGATCGTCACGCTTGCAGCGTGACTAAGTTCAAAAACATATGTTAATAATCAAGATGTTACAACATTTTTTCAAGCTTAGTGATATTAAAGGCTAAGGCTTAGGTCTAAGGATTTTCAACTTTCATTTTTGCCTTATTCCTTTCATTTTATATTTAAATCCGGTTAAAGGTAAAAGATTGAAGGGGAAAATGAAAATATGTTTCGGGTAGCTACGAATCATTTATTAAATCAATAAGATAATCAGCCGTTTTCATAATTTCCGGAGATATTGTTT
>DAOVQI010000324.1 GCA_030628785.1 Bacteroidota bacterium | reverse complement strand
TTTTTTTAATCTCTACGGAATCACCCATATGATAAGGGAAATTTTTGAACTTAGCCCCACCTGGGCGGGGCGATCTCATGAACGAAGTGAGTAAATTCCGATACATCTAAATTAAGTACCATGAAAAGAATGATAAATAGCGTAATAGTTTTGCTGATATTCCTGATGGGAGTGAACTTAAACGCGCAGAAAAGAAATGCCACTATTGCTTTTAATAAAACAGATCATGATTTTGGCAAATTCAAGGAAGAAGATGGAAAAGTTAGTCATGAATTTGTATTCACAAACACAGGTAGTGAACCAATCATTATAAAACGTGTTGCGGCATCCTGTGGTTGCACTGCAACAAGCTGGACAAAAGAACCAATTGTACCTGGCGGGAAAGGGTATGTTAAAGCGGAATACAATCCCCGAAACCGTCCGGGAAGATTTAATAAAAGCGTAACTGTTTTTACCAATGCTGAACCCCGTACTGTAATATTGAGAATAATGGGTGATGTTATACCTCGTGAAAAAACAGTTGAAGACATCTATCCTTACAAGATTGGAGGCATGCGGTTTAAATCCAATCACATTGCTTTTGTAAAGATAAAAAAGGGACAACAAAAAACTGTTCTGCTGGAAATGATTAATAACTCCAACGAAAAAATCACCCTTTCCTTTTCCCGGGTTCCATCGCATTTAAAAGTAAAAGCTTCACCTGAGACTCTGAAACCCAAAGGAAAAGGATTTATCGAAACCACCTATGATGCCGGAAAGAAAAATGACTGGGGATTTGTAATCGACAGATTACAGATATTATTGAATGACAAGGCGGAAAAAAACAACAGGCTTACAGTTTCAGCTACTATTGAAGAAGACTTTTCAGGCTTAACACCTGAAGAGCTTGAAAATGCTCCTAAAGCTGAATTTGAGTCCAAAACCTTTAATTTCGGGACAATGAAGCAAAAATCGTCTGCTTCTTATGAATTTGTCTTTAAAAATACAGGTAAGAGCGACCTGATAATCCGGAAAATAAAGTCAACTTGCGGCTGTACGGTTGTAAATCTAAAAGAAACGGTTATTAAACCCGGTCAAACCAGTTCCCTGAAAGCCATATTTAATTCCGGAACCCGCAGAGGAAGACAAAATAAAATGGTTACAGTCATTACAAACGATCCCAAAAATTCGATGATTTTGCTCAGATTGACGGGTGAAGTGGAATCTCCGAAGAAAAATTAATGGCAAAAAAAACAAAAAGTGCCCTGAATATATCGGAAGGTATAAAACCACCGCCTTCGGTTAGTAAGGAGTCTGTAGCCAAATTTAAAAAACGACGAAAAAAAAAGTATTCCGTTCAGGATTATACTCAGGGGATTTTCGAAGGGAACAGGATCATTTTAAGCCAGGCTATTACACTAATAGAAAGCTCCTTATCTGACCACCAGGTTATTGCCCAGGAAATTATTGAACAATGTCTGCCGCATTGCGGAAAATCCGTTCGTGTTGGAATAACCGGAGTTCCGGGAGTTGGTAAAAGTACGTTTATTGAAGCCCTGGGAACCTATGTTACCGGGTTGGGCAAAAAACTGGCGGTTTTAGCCATTGACCCAAGCAGTGAGCGTTCAAAGGGAAGTATTATGGGTGATAAGACCAGGATGGAAAAACTGGCAGCCGACCCGAATGCATTTATCCGTCCTTCTCCCACAGCTGGTTCATTAGGAGGCGTGGCAAGGAAAACCAGGGAAACCATTATTTTGTGTGAAGCAGCCGGATTTGACACCATTTTTATCGAGACAGTAGGAGTGGGACAATCAGAAATTGCTGTGCATTCAATGGTTGATTTTTTCCTGTTATTAATGTTAGCCGGAGCAGGGGATGAACTGCAGGGAATTAAGCGGGGAATAATGGAAATGGCTGATGCCATTGCAATCACAAAAGCTGATGGTGGCAATATTGAAAATGCTGAAAGAGCCAGGAACGAATTCCGGAATGCACTTCACTTATTCCCTGTTTCAAAATCCGGCTGGAGCCCAAAGGTGCTTACTTGTTCAGCCATTAATCTTTTAGGTATAAATACGCTTTGGGATACCATTAATGAATATTGTTCCCTGACAAAAAATAATCTTTATTTCCGTGATAAGAGAAAAGAACAGTCAAGATATTGGATGTACCAAACCGTTGAAGATTATTTACGTAACCATTTTTATAATCATTCTGATATTAAAGAAAAACTTCCGGAAATTGAGAAGGAAGTTTTGGAAAGAAACCTAAGTCCGTTTGTTGCAGCTAAAAAATTGCTGGAAGATTATTTTGAAAAACTATAAAATTGATTAAAAATGAGAAATTTATTGTTAAGTATTGTTGCCGGACTTGTTATGTTTTCTTGTACAACCAAACCCAAATATATCGTAACGGGTACGCTTGAAGGATTACATGATATTTTGCAGGAAGCTGCTAAAGTTTACCTTCAGCAGAGGAAATCAGGCGAATGGGTTGATAAAGACTCTGTAGATCTGGTGGAAAGTTTATTTACCTTTACAGGTACGGTTGACTTTCCTGATATGTATTACCTCGGTGTAAAGGGAAAACGAGGCAAGGTAATATTCTGGCTTGAAAATTCTGAAATCAACATACAAACACATGTTGACACCATGTACAGGGCAGAGGTGACCGGTTCATTGGTTCATGATGAATATACGGATTACCAGGACCAATTAACCCCGTATTATGATAAAAACAGGGATCTTTATTACAAGTGGAAAGATGCTAAAGATGCCGAAGATGAAGAATTAGAAAAGGAACTTGCAGCAGCAAGAGAGGCCATTTGGGAAGAAATCAAAGAGTTTCAGAAGAAATTTATTAAGGATAATCCGGCATCTTTCACTACACCTTATATTTTGAGAACCATAGCCTATGGAATGGAAGGCGATACGATTGAATCATATATTGAGGAATTCGATGAATCGATTAAAATATCACCCTTTGTTGTTGAACTTCTGGAAAGAGCCGAAAAATTGAAAAAAGTTGCTATTGGGCAGCCTGCCCCTGATTTTATGCAAAATGATACTTCAGGTCATCCCATCACTTTATCTTCACTTTTTGGGAACTACCTGCTGATGGATTTCTGGGCAGCCTGGTGTAGTCCCTGCCGTGTTGAAAATCCAAATGTTGTTGCGGTTTATAACGACTATCATGAAAAAGGATTCGATGTTTTAGGAGTATCTCTTGACAGGGACAGAGAAAGATGGTTAAAGGCAATTAAAGATGACGGATTACCCTGGACTCAGGTATCCGATTTGAAGTACTGGAATAACGAAGTATCACAAATGTATGCCGTTTATGCAATTCCATCGAACTTCCTTTTAGACAGGGAAGGAATAATAATAGCCAGGAATCTCAGGGGCGAAGACCTCAGGGTAAAAATTTCAGAATTACTGGATTAACATGATAAACCTAAACCTTTTATTTATTTTTTACAGCCTGCCATGTTCTTTTTGGCAGGCTTTTTTTATCAACCAACTCGTACCACGTATCTGTACGAGAAACCCTAAGGGTTTCCCAAACCCTTAGGGTTTTTCATGAGATTAGCTGCCGTATAATTATACCGAAGGCATAGCAGGCAGACTCTCCGAGGTTCTTTTTTATCAAACCAACTCGTAACCCGAGCTGAAGTCGGGGTATGAGTTGTTGACACCGGCAAGACTTTAAGTCAAACCCTGACTCCCGTATTTTACTTATGGAATGAACTACTCCGCCGTGCTCCGTCGCTGTCCGCGTGTCGCCGTAGCTTTAGCGGAGGCACAAGCCCGGCGAAGCATAAAGTAATTCAATTAAGTTAAAGTAATACTTATGCTATAAAGAACAAAGCCCGCTTTCGCCATCGTCCGAAAATAAAATGTTACGTTTTTGCCGGTAAAAACGTAACATTTTATATATTTGCAATAAATAGTTATCCATATGAAAGTATCTGATATAGTTATAAATAAGATAAATCGTTTTAAATCAGGGTATGTCTTCACCTATGATGATTTTGATA
>DAOVQI010000142.1 GCA_030628785.1 Bacteroidota bacterium | reverse complement strand
GTTGACTCCCGGAGCCAATAATGGTTTGGGAATCAGGACTCCTTCGAAAGGGGATGCTGCTTATGCAGGTATGGAGCTCCAGATCCTCGATAATACAGCATCTATCTATAAGAATTTGAAGGAATATCAGTATCATGGTTCGGTATCTGGAGTTATTCCGGCTAAAAGAGGTTATCTGAAACCTGTTGGAGAATGGAATTCGGAAGAAGTTATTGCTAATGGTCCAAATATCAAGGTGATTCTGAATGGGACAACCATCGTTGACGGGAACATTGAAGAAGCCAGTAAAGACGGGACAATCGACGGAAGAAAACATCCCGGGCTGAAACAGACTAAGGGACACATCGGATTTCTCGGACACGGATCCATAGTCCGGTTCCGTAACATAAGAATAAAGGATTTGGCGGAATGATATATCAAACTCCGATGAAGATCTGTGCTTTTTCTTAACTCGTCAGACGAACTGAAGTCGTCTGACGAGGTACCTCAAATGAACAATACTCCGGAGGAGTATAACATTGGTAGCATAAACAAGGTAATAGAAAAAATTACGCCGTCAGGTGCAAAACATTTTAAGGCATATAAATTCAAAATGAAAGAAAGATTTCTTCTTTACAGCATCATTTTAATAGCCACTATCAGTGGTTGTATTTCAGAAACAGAGAACCAGCAAACAACAGATCAACCCAACGTAGTCCTTATCATTACTGACGACCAGGGTTATGGTGACCTGGGATTTTATGGAAATCCGGATATTAAAACCCCGGTTCTGGATAAGCTCGCCAAACAAAGTACACGATTTACAAATTTCTATGTCTGTCCGGTCTGTGCTCCTACCCGGTCCAGTATTATGACAGGCCGTTATTCATTGCGAACCGGAGTTTACGACACGTACAACGGAGGAGCTATTATGGCAAAAGAAGAAATAACTATTGCCGAAATCCTTCATGATAACGGTTACACAACCGGCATCTTTGGAAAATGGCATTTAGGAGACGCCTATCCGTTCCGTCCACAAGATCAGGGATTTACTGAATCATTAATCCATCCAAGCGGAGGAATGGGACAGGTCGGTGATATATATAATTATTTTAAATTCGACAGCTCATATTTCGATCCGGTTTTATTACAGAATGGTAAAGCGGTTGAAACCAAAGGCTATTGTTCGGATGTTTTTACTGACGGGGCTATTCATTTTGTTGAAGAAAATCTTGAGAATCCATTTTTTCTTTATTTATCTTTCAACGCCCCCCATACACCACTTCAGTTACCCGAAGAATATTATCAACAATACGCTGGTCTTGAGTTTGATACTTCCAAATATGGAATAAAAGGATATCCCATCAAGGAAATGAATGAATTTCACGCCGGTTCGGCACGGAAGGTATACGGGATGGTAACCAATATCGATGATAATATTGGAAGGTTATTTGATAAACTGAATGAATTAAACATAGAAGAAAAGACACTTGTCATTTTTATTACCGATAATGGCCCTCAACAAATCAGGTATACTGCCGGATTACGTGGTAAAAAAGGCACCGTTTACGAAGGAGGGATAAAAGTGCCTTGTTTCATGCATTTTCCCGGATATTTTCCGAACGACAAGGAAATCGGAACCGCCGGTGCTCACATTGACCTGCTGCCAACCATTCTGGATTTCTGTAATATAAAGATTCCGGTAAATGTCTACCTGGATGGAAAAAGCTTGCTTCCCCTGGTTAAAACCGAAGACGTAGAATGGGCTGAACGACCGTTATTCTTTCACTGGCAGAGAGGATACCCCGAAAGGTACCGGAATATAGCAGTCCGAAAGGGTAGTTACAAACTTGTAGGACACACTGGTCAGGATGCAGACATCAGCGATTTTGAATTATTTAATCTGGCAGACGATCCTTTTGAAATGGAAAACCTGAGCATTTTAAAACCGGAAATTACAACTGAACTAAAAAATGAATTTGATCAGTGGTATGAAGAAATTATAAAAAGCCCAAACCTGAAACCCCAACCAATACAATTGGGAACATCATTCGAAAATCCGGTAATCCTCAACCGGAATGATGCAAAAGGATCAGCAGGGATATGGGCGCAGGAAAAAATATACGGCTACTGGGATGTTGCGGTAATGGAAGAAGGATACTACGACATTTCTTTTGTCTTCAGAAATAAAATAGCCAGACCAGGAAATATGTTGGTACGTGTGGGAACGACACAGCGTACATTAGCCCATTCTGATACTACCGTTAACACCATTCTGATGAAAGATATTTATCTTTATGAAGGAGAATATATGTTTGAATCCTGGGACAGGCAGGGAGGGGATGTTATAATGCCGTTTTATGTTACTGTAAAGAAAAACGACACAGCCCCGAGTAACTAAGTATATGCAATATAACTTATTACAAACTCCTAATTTTACGGTTATAATTTCCCCTCAAAAAAGAGCATTCTTTCTTGCATATTTCTTATACTCTTAATGCACAAGTTGTTAATTTTGCAGAAAAAATCTCCCCTCTAAAAAGAGGGGACTAAAGGTTGTATATTAACAGTAGTTAAAAAGTAATATAAAACCATAAAATCCATATCATACTATGCTAAATTATTCAAGGAAAAAAAGAAATTGGTTCCTGGTTATACTAGTGAATTTAATACTTACAGGTTTCTTATTCAATTCCTGTTCCCGCCAGTCTGCTATTTCAATCAGCCCCTCAGGACATGATTTATATTTTGAGGAATTGTCTGCTACATGGGATGAAGCCATTCCGCTTGGAAACGGAATGCTTGGTGCCCTGATCTGGCAAAAAGGTAACAATCTGCGTATCTCACTCGACCGGGCAGACCTTTGGGATTTAAGGCCCATGGAAAACCTGAACATACCGGAATTTAAATTCAGTTGGGTATATGAACAGGTTAAAAAAGAAGATTATAAACCGGTTCAGGATCTTTTTGATGTACCTTACAACCGAAATCCGGCTCCTACTAAAATTCCTGCCGGTGCACTGGAATTTGATATTTCCCAATTAGGCGAAATTGAATACATACAACTTTATCTGAACAATGCATTATGCGATGTGAAATGGAAAAACGGAGCCCGGCTTCTAACGTTCATACACGCTACCATCCCTGTTGGTTGGTACCGTTTTGAAAATATCCCGGCTGACGTGTTACCTCTCCTTATCCCTCCCCCATATTTCGCCGAAACAAATACAGGAAGTGCAAATTCGGTTACAGGACAAGACCTGCGCCGTTTGGGCTATAAAAAAGGTGAGATCCTGCAATCAGATAATGCAATTTTTTACAAACAGGAAGGATGGAATGGTTTTTATTATGAAATAAATACGGAATGGGAAATACAAAAAGATGGTACCCTTGAAGGAAGCTGGAGTATCAGTTCACAATACCCGGACCGGGATAAAACAGAGGCTGCTTCTTCTGTTGTTAAGAATGCAAAAAGCCGTGGTTTTGAAAAGGATTTTATAAGCCATAATGATTGGTGGTTGGATTTCCGGAACCAATCTTCTGTTACGGTACCTGATCCTGTTCTTGAAAAACAGTGGTACCTGGAAATGTATAAGCTCGGTTCAGCTTCCAGGCGGGGAGCACCCCCAATTTCGCTACAGGCTGTCTGGACAGCCGATAACGGCAGAATTCCACCCTGGAAAGGTGATTTCCATCATGATTTAAATACCCAGTTGAGCTATTGGCCGTGCTACAGTGGCAACCACCTGGAAGAAGGTCTGGCATTTCTGGACTGGCTTTGGAAAATTCGTCCGGAAGCAAAAAAGTACACTCAGGCTTATTTTGGAACAAATGGTTTAAATGTTCCCGGGGTCACAACACTTCGGGGACAACCAATGGGAGGATGGATCCAATATTCCTTCTCCCCTACTGTTTCTGCCTGGTTGGCTCACCATTTCTACCTTCACTGGCGGTACAGTATGGACAGGAATTTTCTACAGGACAGGGCTTATCCTTTTATCAAAGATGTAGCAATTCACCTTGAGGAGATTTCTGTGCGTGATAAGAATAATCAATGGAAGCTTCCCATCAGTTCCAGTCCCGAGATCCACAACAATTCCATCAATGCCTGGTTTCACCAGACAACAAATTATGACCTGGCGCTGATCCGGTGGACTTTTAACAAAGCTGCTGAGATGGCTGATGAACTTGACCTTGAGGATGAAGCACTTCATTGGAAAGAAATCCTGTCCGGTTGGCCCGGTTTCGCTGTCTCCGATTCAACCGGAGGCCTACTGGTAACTCCAGGTGAACACTTGCAGGAATCCCACCGCCACTTCTCACATCTCATGGCGATCCATCCCCTTGGACTGATCGATTGGGGAAATGGTGAAAAGGACCAGGAAATTATCAAAAATACTATTAATGACCTGGATAGTCTTGGATCCGACTGGTGGACAGGATATTCATTTAGCTGGCTTGGAAACCTTAAAGCCCGGGCTATGGATGGCGAAGGAGCAGCCGAAGCTTTAAAAATCTTCGCAGAATGTTTCTGCCTGCCAAACAGCTTCCATGTAAATGGTGACCAATCCGGAACAGGAAAATCAAAATTCACTTACAGGCCTTTTACGCTTGAAGGGAATTTTGCATTTGCTGCAGGTATCCAGGAAATGCTGCTTCAAAGTCACACCGGAATTATATATATTTTCCCTGCAATTCCAGATGACTGGAGAGATGTTTCGTTTGAGAAACTTAGAGCCGAAGGGGCATTTCTGGTCTCAGCCACACAAACTAACAGCAAAATTAATGAAGTTAAAATTATGGCTGAAACAGGTGGAATATTCAGACTGGCAAATCCTTTCGGGGAAGATCATTTTGAAGTTACAGGTGTGGATATGACATCTGATCAAATACAGAAACCGGTAATTGAAATTGAAACAAAACCGGGAATGGAGATAATTTTTAGACGTTTAACAACCAGACCCTAAGGGTTTTGAAAAACCCTTAGGGTCTATATACATTACAGTTGAACTTTTAGGAAATACCGCGTTGCGCCTGTCCCGATCCATCGGGGTTTTAACGAGCAACAAGAAACCAGTATCCAGTCGGCAGTCTCCAGTCTACAGTCTCCAAGAAACCAGAACCAGTAACCAGTACCCAGTAACCAGTCTCCAGTCTACAGTCTCCAAGGAACCAGAACCAGTAACCAGTAACCAGAAACCAGCATCAGGTCTCCGTATGTCTTGTCCTGAAATTTGTCTACAGGTGAAAAATAAAAATTACTCGTTCCCACAATCTAACCCACATGCCACTCATGAGGTTTTGCTGCGCAAAACGTTCGCGATCCGAAATAAAATGACGAACCGGAGCTTCGTCCTACTGGCCTTCCTTAATCCTTCATTGTTCATATTTCTCTCAGTCACTCAGTCTCTCTTTCCCTCAGTCTCCCTGTCTCCCTTTCGCCCCCATGCCCCACGCTCTTTTCCCCAAACACTGTCAGGTCTCCCACCCTGCAAGTCTGCCCACAGACTCTGACAGGCTTTACCGTTTACTGATTACTGTTTACCGATCACCAATTACTTGTTTTTTACTATCTTTCTTATTCTGCTTCTAGTTCAGAAAGAAGTTCTTTGATAAGCTCTTTAACAGTAACAATTTTATTGCAGCGATATGCATTTTGTCCGGCGAAAATAAGACCGTTATCAACATCACCAAGATAGGAATTTACCAGAGCCAGGGCAATGCAATATTGAGCTTTTTCGACCTGACAAACTGTGAGACATCTATACGGACATTTTATCTTAAGCTTTCCTTTAACTTCCAGGTCCTTTAAAAAATGATTACGAATCGCCCGGCCAGGCATACCCACAGGACTTTTAATAATAACCATATCCTCTTCTTTGGAATCTAAATAGGCTTGCTTGAATTCCTGGGACACATCGCACTCTTCTGTACAGACAAAACGGGTCCCCATTTGAACGCCTGATGCACCCATAGACAACATCTTTGCAATGTCCTTACCATTAAATATACCGCCTGCAGCGATAACCGGGATTTTCTTTCCGTATTTATCCTCATAGGGTTTAATGGTTTCCAGAACTTCAGGCAGAAGTTTTTCAAGGGAGTATTTCTCGGGTTGTTGCAGTTGCTCTTCGGAGAAACCAAGATGTCCTCCGGCCAATGGTCCCTCAAGGATCAGTCCATCAGCAGTTTTTTCATACCGTTGATCCCATACACGCAGGATCAATCCCGCAACCCGTGCCGAACTGATAATAGGCACAAGATTTACACTGGGGTCATGGGCTAAATTCGGAAGTTTCATTGGCAGTCCGGCACCATAAACAATCATTTTGATTCCTTCCTCAATCGAAGATTTAATCAAATCATCTGCATTGCTTAGCACACCCATGAAGTTTACTGCCAGATGACCATCTGTCATGCTTTTTGCCTTGCGGATCTCGCTTATTAGTGCTTCCCGTGATATTCTTTCATACTCTTTCTTTGAAGCTTCAACATCCCCAAGACCAATACTTGAAATCGTACCGATTCCTCCTTGGTTTGCTACTGCTGAAGAGAGTGAGGCAAGAGAAACCCTGACTCCCATGCCTCCCTGGATGATAGGTATATCAGCGGTAATATTTCCGATTTGAAGTTTAGGGATTTCCATTTGTTTCTACTTCCTTTTTAATGATTAAACATGCATTTCCACCACCGAAACCAAAGGAATTACTCATTGCTGCATTCAAATCAACCGATTCAACACCGTTAGTAACATAATCGAGAGGGCAGTCGGGATCAGGTTCTTTATAATTGATGGTCGGTGGGATTTTACCCGTAGACACACTCAATACAGTCGACACAAATTCCACAGCACCTGAAGCCGCCATCAAATGACCAATCATCGATTTAATTGAACTAACTTTTAAAACTTTTGCAAAATCACCGAAAACATTCATAATGGCTTTGCTTTCACATTTATCGTTTAAAACAGTGGATGTACCATGAGCATTAATATATCCTATTTCTTTCGGGTCCATACCAGCGTCCTTGAGTGCCGCTTGCATAACCCGGCACATTCCATCGCCCTCGGGGTCTGGTGCAGTAAAGTGGTAAGCATCAGCCGTATTGCCGTATCCAACGATTTCAGCATAGATTCTTGCTCCCCGTTTGAGGGCATGCTTTCGTCTTTCCAAAACAACAATTCCTGCTCCTTCACCCATCACAAAACCGTCACGGTTTTTATCAAAGGGTCTGCTGGCATTTTCGGCAGAACTACTTTGTGACATGGATCGTGTGGCACAAAAGCATCCATAGGGTAGAGGGGTTACACATGCCTCAGAACTTCCTGCAAGCATAACATCTGCATCTCCTCTCTGAAGAATCCGGAAGGCATCACCAATGGCGTTCGAACCCGTAGAACAGGCTACAGAGGGAGCAGAAAGAGGACCTTTCAACCCATATTTGATAGAAACCAAACATGCTGCCATATTAATAAGCAACTTGGATACAAAGAATGGGTTCATACCCTTGGGTCCCTCCTTGCTGAGGGTGAAATGCCCTTCTTCAATCGTTTGTGAACCGCCGATACCAGAGCCTATAATGACACCTGCCCTGGTTCTGTCAAAAATGAATGATTCCAATCCGGAATCTTCGATTGCCATAGCAGAAGCAGCGATTGCAAACTGGGTAAAACGATCCATACGGTTTACCGATTTCTCATCGATCCATTTCTCAGGAAAAAAATTCTTTACCTCTCCCGCGAATTTGGAACGAAAATCCGTAACATCAAAATGGGTAACTTGTGCAATTCCGTTTCGCCCGGCTTTTAATCCTTCCCAGAAATCTTTTATGCC